>JAZURC010000064.1:0-12104 GCA_045606005.1 Clostridia bacterium | reverse complement strand
TCGTACTGTCTGCGATTCGTTTTGACAAAATATACACTTCGTTTTTCAGCGTCTGCTCAGCTGAATGACAAAGTTATCAAACTAAGGGGTTACTGCTCCCTTAGTTATTCGTTTTTCCGGTCATATCGTCCTTCAGGTCTTCACCAGCATCTTTAATTGCATCCCCTGTGTTTTCCACGCCTTCCTTCATATCTTCTCCTATGTTTTCTGCACCGTTTTTCATATCCTCACCTGCATCTTCAATACTGTCGGGAAGATCGGGAGCGGGAGAATTTGTTACGGTGGGATTGGGAGAGGTAGTAGTGGTGTTGTTATTTTCGTCTCTTCCGCCACACGCCGTTAACAGTCCCAGCAACAGCAATGTCACAATTGCAATATTCCATTTTTTCATGGTAATCTGCCTTTCTGCCCACAATCATATTTTAGCGCTTACCGTGGGCAGATAAGTCGCAGCCGACTGTTGCGGCTGATTCTATTATAGGCAGATTGGAAAAAATTATGCATCCAATGTTAAACTGCAATTATGGGGAAACAGTTCAATGATTTCTTCCTCGCAAACATGGGGAGGAACTTCAATGGAAAATTTATAGGTTCTGCTATCCTGATTTTTGGAAATATAAGTATCCTGTACACTGATGCCTTTTTTGCTTAATAAATCCATGGCATATTGTTGAAAATCCGGCTCTGTTACGTTATACACCGACAGGGTCTTACATTTAGGCAAGGAGACCCATTTTGGGTTTTTATGCAGCAAAATCTGAGCAGAAAGCAAAATAAAAGTGGAAGCAACGCCAATCAGATACAGTCCCGCACCGATTGCCATACCAATTCCTGAGGTTGCCCAGATGCCTGCGGCGGTGGTCAGCCCCGTAACCGTTTTTTTCTGAATAAAAATAATACCGGCACCCAAAAAACCTACTCCGCTGACAATTTGTGCCGCCACACGGGCAGGGTCTAATTTGGCATCCGTCATCCCCGGAAATTCTAACATATCAAAAAAGCCGTATTTGGATATCACCATCATCAATGCCGCACCGCAAGCCACCACGCAGTGCGTACGAATGCCCGCCTCTTTAGACCTATTTCTCCGTTCCATTCCGATAAAGATTCCGCAGATTGCCGCAACCAAAATACGAAAAATCATTTCCAAAGTCATTGTTAAATTCACTTTTCTACTCCTTCCTTTTTCACATCTCCCCGGGCGGTAACCACCCGATACCCTGCTGCCTCTACTTTTTTTACCAGTTTTTCTTTTCCTTCCGCTGCCTCTTCTCCTGTACTGATTTTGTTGTCATACAGAGAATACAGTTTTCTTGAGCCTACGGGAGAAAGATTTGGCATTACCACATTGGCACCTGCCTTCAGCCCCATTTCCCTACCCTGTGGGTGTAAGGTTCCCAAAGCGGTGGTAGCGGGAAGCAGTGCGTGAGGAAACATGAGCCGTAATATAGAAATTAGCCGCAGAGTCATATGCAAATCGCCGTTTGGTTCTTCTTTAAAAGGGGTTTGCCCGTGATGAAGAAAAGGTCCGATTCCTATCATATCAGGCTGCAGCTTTTGTAAAAAGAGCAAATCCTCTGCCAGATACTCTCTTTTTTGACCCGGTGAGCCCACCATAAAACCGCTGCCTACCTGATATCCGATTTCCTTTAAGGCAAACAAGCATTCCATACGATGATTAAGACTTAATTCCGAAGGGTGCAGATGACGGTAATGGCAATCCACCGCTGTTTCATGCCGTAGCAAATAGCGGTCTGCTCCTGCGTCAAACAGTCGCTGATAGCTTTCCTTTGACCGTTCTCCCAAGGAGAGGGTCACGGCACAGTCAGGATATTGCTCCTTGATTTGAGAAATGAGTGTGCATAGCCAATCATCCGTATGAGAACCATCCTCGCCTCCTTGCAAAACAAAGGTACGAAACCCAAGTTCGTAGCCTGTGCTGCAGCACTCTAAAATATCCTCATGACTTAAACGGTATCGGGAAATTTCTTTATTTTCTCTACGAATCCCGCAATAATAACAGTTGTTTTTGCAGTGATTGGAAATTTCTATCAAACCGCGGATGTAAACATCCTTGCCGTAATACTGTTGCCGAACCTGATCGGCTAACAGACGCAGGTCCTCTTCCGCCTGCTCCTCCCCGATCAACCGAATCAGTTGGTCTTTCGGCAATGTTTTTTGTTTATAAAGCTGTTGAACAAGTGGATTCATTCCGTTTCCCCCTCGCTTAATTCACGGATGACCTGTCCGGCAAGAATCAGTCCCGCCGTTGATGGCACCCAGACAACACTTCCCGGAAAAGAGGTTTCGGTTTTGATTGCTTCCTCGGTGGAAAATACCACTTTTACATCCTGAATATTTCGTTGCTTTAATTCGCGTCTCATCACCCTTGCAAGAGGACAAACGGATGTTTTGGAAATATCTGCTACCTGAAAACGAGAAGCATCCAGTTTATTTCCTGCACCCATGGAACAAATAATGTTTGTTCCGGTCTTTTTTGCCTGCACAATCAGTTCAATTTTTCCCGCAACCGTATCAATGGCATCAATGATATAATCATATTCAGAAAAGTCAAAAAGATGTGCGGTTTCGGGGGAATAAAACACTGAGTGACAGGTGACAGTACAATCCGGATTAATGTCTGCAATCCGTTCCTTTGCCACGTCGGTTTTGAGCCGTCCTACTGTGGAATGAAGAGCGTAAATCTGGCGGTTTAGGTTGCTTATACTCACCCTGTCATGGTCAATCAGATCCAGTGCACCCACGCCGCTTCTCGCCAATGCTTCCGCTGCATATCCGCCCACACCGCCAATGCCGAACACGGCTACACGGGAGGATTTTAACCGTTCCAATCCCTTTTGCCCTAACAACAGCTCGGTTCTGCTAAACGGATGCTCCATTCTTATTCTCCCCTTTCCTTAAAAACAAAAACGCACCAAAAACTTGCAACTTAGGTTTTTGACACGTCTCCTTTATCATGTTCCTATTATAGCATTTTTATCCCTTTTTGTCAAGGAAATTTAAGAATTGCAAAAGTGAGTGCCCATTTGTAACTCCTTCTTCATTGACAAATGCAACCAACTATGATATACTTTATCCTTGGAAGTAAATAAAAACATGAAGGGTGTCCTACAAATGAAAGATTTTTACTTAAAACCAAAGCTATTTTCCGTCATAAAGCAATATAACAAAGCACAATTTTTAAAAGACCTGATTGCAGGGATTATTGTGGCAATTATTGCACTGCCTCTTTCTATCGCTCTGGCTCTTGCATCAGGGGTGGAACCCGCATGCGGAGTATATACTGCCATAGCGGCAGGCTTTGTGGTGTCTTTCTTGGGCGGAAGCCGTATCCAGATTGCAGGTCCTACCGCGGCATTTGCTACCATTGTAGCAGGAATTGTTGCCACGCAAGGGATGGATGGCTTGTTCCTCGCAACCATGATAGCAGGGATTTTGCTGATTCTCATGGGGATTTTTAAGCTTGGTTCCTTGATTAAGTTTATTCCCTATACCATTACCACAGGATTTACCGCCGGAATTGCGGTCACCATTCTGATTGGACAGATTAAAGATTTTTTAGGTCTTGCTTATGCGTCAGGAATAAAGCCCGTTGAGTCTTTGGAAAAAATTCATGCAAACATAGAAGCAATAGGAACCTTTCAATGGCAAACCCTGCTTGTAGGGATCGTCTGCCTTGGGATTTTGATTCTGTATCCTAAATTTGAAAAACGGATTCCCCCTTCTTTAATTGCGGTCATCGTCGGCGTTTTAATGGTGAAATTTATTC
Organism: Clostridia bacterium; assembly: GCA_045606005.1. GTDB lineage: Bacteria > Bacillota > Clostridia > HGM11514 > HGM11514 > SIG438. The sequence goes on along the minus strand of JAZURC010000064.1, from coordinate 8,314 downwards.
CCGGTCTGGACGATGGTGTATATACAATCGGAGAGCTTTATACCATTCCTGCAGGATTGCCCAAAATTGATTTTTCCGGTATGGAGTTTAGCCTGACAAAAATCGGAGAAGTCTTTCCCGATGCGGTAACCATAGCAATTTTGGCTGCCATTGAGTCTTTGCTTTCCTGCGTGGTAGCAGACAGTATGGTAAACTCCCGTCACAACTCCAATATGGAACTGGTGGCACAGGGTGCAGGAAACATTGCCTCTGTTTTATTTGGCGGAATCCCTGCAACGGGTGCCATTGCAAGAACAGCTGCCAATGCGAAAAACGGTGGCAGAACCCCCATTGCCGGAATGGTGCACGCAGTGGTTCTTTTGTTGGTATTACTCTTTTTGATGCCTTATGCGGGGCTCATTCCCATGCCTGCCATTGCCGCCATTTTGTTTATGGTTGCCTATAATATGAGCGAATGGAGACAGTTTGTTTCTGTTATAAAATCCGCTCCAAAAAGTGACAGTATTGTCATGGTGGTTACCTTTGTACTGACGGTACTGTTTGACCTGGTCATTGCCATTGAGGTTGGCATGATTCTGGCAGCAATGCTTTTTATGAAACGGATGAGCGAGGAAACGGAGGTTACAGGCTGGAAGTATGTAGAACGGGATGAGGACAGTCTGGAATTACGCGAGGTTCCTCAACATGTTCGTGTATATGAGCTGAGCGGTCCACTCTTTTTCGGTGCCGCTGACAAGATTTTGGATATTACTGTAAAGGAATTTACCAAATGTCTGGTGCTTCGGATGAGAGCCGTTCCCGCTTTGGATGCAACGGCAATGAATTCGTTGGAAACCTTGCGAAAAAAATGTAACAGTAAAGGCATTTCACTGGTATTTTCCCATGTGAATCCTCAACCTCTTTCCGTTATGCAGAAATCCGGATTTTATGATACAGTCGGAGCTGACCATTTCTGTCCTCACATTGACGATGCTTTGGAAATGGCATCAAAACTATAAAAAGGAGCAGGCTGATTGATGACAACATTACTTTTAATCAGACATGGCGAAAGCAAGGCGAATGAATTGGGTTTGTACGCCGGACACGGAGATTTTGAGTTGTCTGAAAAAGGACACAAACAGGCAAAGCTGACGGCAGAGTTTATCTCCTCTCATTATTCGGTAAACCGTATCTATGCCAGTGATTTAAAACGTGCTTATCAGACAGCGAAAGCTACAGCGGATAAGCTTGGAATGGAAATTGTGAAAGAAACGGGCTTGCGTGAAATTTATGCAGGTGAGTGGGAAGGGTATCCCTTTGACCGATTGATTTCCGATTTTAAAGAGGATTATGAAACATGGCTTACGGATATTGGAAATGCGGTTTGCACCGGAGGAGAAAGTGTGAAGGAACTAAAAGAACGGGTCATGAGAACACTTCAGCGGATTGCGGAAGAAAATGAAGGAAAAACCGTTGTAATTGCTACCCACGCTACCCCTGTAAGAGTAGCACAGTGTATGGCGCAGGGAAAGGCACTGGGTGAATTAAATGAAATTCCATGGGCTTCCAATGCATCTGTCACGGAACTAATTTATACTCACGGAAAATGGTCGATAGGTAAAGTGAGCATTGATGAGCATCTTACAACCTTGAAAACCGTATTGCCGAAAAATGTATAAAATAATGGCAAATGTCTATTTTTATGCATAAAAAAGGTTGACAAACGAAAAGAGATATGCTATAATATGATATGTTCATAAGAAATGGCCCGTTGGTCAAGCGGTTAAGACACCGCCCTTTCACGGCGATAACGGGGGTTCGATTCCCCCACGGGTCACCAAAAAACAGAAATACACGAAGTTGTATTTCTGTTTTTTTATTTGATTCAAAGGGAATCGAACCCCGAGAGGGCATGAGCCGTGTAGAAAAACAAAAAAACAAGAATACATAAAAACTGTATTCTTGTTTTTTCATTCAAACGAAATCATCGAGAGGGCTTGCGCCACTCTTTTATATTTTTTACTATAAAATTATTCTTCCGTCTTGTTTTGTTTCTTGTGGAAAACAGCTCCCAAAATCATCACGATTGCAAAAATGATAAGATAGAACAATACCGGAAATGAGAAAGTGCCATCTGCCTTTGCTGTGATATAAGGAGTAATGCCGTGAGCATAGACTGCTGCAAACACCATAAACAAGCATGCAATAATAGATATTACAGGAAGAACAAATCGAGAAAATACCCCCATTTCTTTTTCCTTTTTCATCCATGAAATAAAGATAGGAATATACATTGCGTAAATAGTAACAATAGGAAGCTCTGATGAATCAAAGTTGAAAACACCAAACCAACCGTTTGTCAGGTTTGCACCATAGAAATAGATCAGCCATAAGCCACATACAAACAAGCCCCATATAGAGGAGTTGGTCGTCATATTGGTTGCTTTGTCAATCTGAGAAAAGGTTTGCGGCACAGGACCGTCATTACGGGCTGCAATCGCATACATACCGCGTGTGGCACCAACCATAAGACCATTCAGTGTACCAAGACAGGAAACAATAATGCAAATATTCAGAACCGTTCCTCCAATATCGCCAAAGATATTTGTGAATGCAGTTGTTGCACCCTCGCTAATCAGAACCCCATTGCTGGCACCGCCTGCCACACCAATAAAGTATAAAACATACGCAGCAACAACGATGAACGCCCCGATAATAAGTGCAATAGGAAGATTTTTCTTGGGGTTTTTAAGCTCCGCATTAATAGAGGTAGCAACAATCCAACCCTCATAAGCAAAAACGGTTGCAACAATTGCCGCAAATAGTCCACTGCTTGCAGTTCCCCCAACAGGATCTGAAACGACATTGGTGAAGTTGCTTGTCAGAGTACCGTTTGCAAAACCGACGATAGTCCCGACAACTGCCATCAAAAGAATGGGAATTAACTTAATAACCGTTGCACTGATCTGAAATTTACCGGCAAGCTTTGGCGAGAGTGCATTCATTGTATAGGAAGCAATCAGGAAAAATCCTGCCAGTGCCATAACCTCAGGTCCAACCATGCTCCACCCAAAAAGAACACCCAGATATCTTGCAGAAACCCAAGCAAGAACTGAGGTCATTCCCGGATAATAAATGTTGACCATAAACCACGCAAGATAATAAGCATATCCCCTTCCGCAAGTAGCCTCGGCATAGTCTACAATGCCGCTGACTTTTTCATATTTTGTTGCCATCACGGCAAACTGAGCAGAGCAAATAATCATCAGCAAGCCGGTGATTACCCATGCTGCAATACCAAGGAGCATATTGCCACCTGTGGCAGCGAGAACGTTCTGGGCTTTAAAGAACACACCAGAACCAATTACTGTTCCTACTACCATGCAAATAGCAGTTGCCAAGCCATACTTTTTTGTAAGTTTTTCCATTTTTTTCCTCCTTTTTTTAAAGAACAATTTTATTGTATCATATATTGTCGGAATAGTCAACTTAAAACTGGAAATTTGTCACTTCGATAAATATGCCCAATGGTTTCCATTTCTGTTTCTACTTGCGGCCTGTTATGATTCCATAAACAATAGCAATAATCGTATATGGTATCAACAAACCTATGCAAACAACTGAGCTAACAGGCGGCAGGAAAATACAAACAACAAACAACAACCCCATAATAACGGTTTCATACCCAATAAATCGATTGATTTTTCTGGCTTTTTCGGTCTCTATATCATAATGTTTAATACGGTCGAATTTTGGCAAATAATTCCCTGTGATAAGAAAAATCAACCCTACAATAAGAGAAACGGCTTTTCTTATATCCAGATTCCAGCCCAGTCCATACCCCAACGTAATTCCCTGTAACACAATTGTCAAACAGGGAATCAACCACTTTGTTACCGTTTCAAACTTCTTTCGTTCCCCATGCTTGTGTGCGTTTATGTCATTGATAAAGCAACAAAATCCTTGCAATGCAACCATCAATAACGGCAGTCCAAAAACAACAAATCCTTTTGATGCAAAATGATCCGCAACCCCATAAATATTAAAATGAATGGCCATTGTGTCCGGCAGTTTTTCCCAAAGCGCCACTCCCAATAATATCGGCAACAAACAAACAACACTTGTTATACAGAAAAATTTCCATTTGAAAACTCTCATTATTTATTTCCTCCTAACATATAAATCCAGGTAATCACATCTTCAAACACGGATGTATTCAGCTCATAATAGATAAAATTTTTCAGTTTTTCCTCCGCAATCAAATCCGCTTTTTTTAGTTTTGACAAATGATAAGAAACCGTTGCACCTGTTAAATTAAAATGCTCTCCTATTTCTCCAGCTGATTTTTTTCCTTCCTTAAGCATGGATAAGATATCCCGCCTTACAGGATCTGATATCGCTTTTAAAGTTTCATTTAACCCCATTCATAGCACCTCACAGATTCTATTTAGATTTTTTTCTAAATACATTGTATCACAAACCCCATACAATGTCAACATCTATTTAGAATTTTTTCTAAATTCTTTTCACCTTCTTCATTTCCCGATTATTTACGCATTTTTTTACCGGAAGAACCGAATGGTTCAGATGACATCGCTTACTATAAAATTATGTTTCATTGGACCAGAGCCTTTTCCTAAATCAAGCCCTTCAGCAAGCGCATTAGATATGTACTCTTTTGCTCTCTTTACAGATTCCGCAAGGCTGAGACCTTTTGCAAGATTTGATGATATAGCAGAAGATAAAGTACATCCTGTTCCGTGAGTGTTAGGATTGTCAATTCTCTTTCCATCAAACCATACAAATCTGCCATTTTCACACAAAAGGTCATTTGCATCGTTGATACTATGACCGCCTTTTAACAGAACACAGCACCCATAGTTTTTCTCAATGAACTTGGCTACTTTTATCATATCGTCCTTACTCTTGATTTTCATATCTGATAAAATTTCTGCTTCAGGAATATTTGGAGTTACAATAGTTGCAATGGGCAGTAGTTTTTCAACCAATGTTTTTATTGCATCTGTCTTTATAAGAGCAGAACCGCTTGTTGCTACCATTACGGGATCTACTACAATATTTTTTGCATTATAAAACTTTAATCTATCTTCAATGACATCTATCAGTGCACTTGATGATACCATTCCTATTTTTACACTATCAGGGAATATATCTTCAAATACTGCATCAAGTTGTTCTTTTAAAAATTCAGGTGTAGAATCCAAAACCGCTCTTACTCCAAGAGTATTTTGAGCAGTAAGTGACGTAATTGCACTCATTGCATAAACACCGTTCATTGTCATAGTTTTAATATCTGTCTGGATGCCTGCTCCGCCACTTGAATCACTGCCCGCAATCGTAAGTGCAGTTTTCATTTTTGTAGCAAAACAAAAACTTTCGAAATCCGTTATATAATAATCTGAAATTTCTTTCACTTCTTCTTGTCTTAGCTCACGGGAATCATAAACTGCCGCAACCTGAAACCCGTCATCCTTAGCAGTTTTTATTGCGTGAAGAACATCTTCAAAAACTACTGTTTCAGTTTTTGGGGTTCCAAGATGATTGAGCGCTTGTCTGTAAATTTCAGGTGATTCTTTGGTATATCCGACCTCGGCGCAAGTGAATATTTCGGAAAAATATTCACGCACATTCAAACGTTTCAGAACATCTTCTACAATAGGTCTGTCTGTCACACTTGCAACACACATTTTCACACCTGCCCTTTGCAATCTTTTTAAGAAATCACTTACACCCGGTTTAAGTGCTACTTTTGTCCGATATATTTCGTCCACCATATGATTTATGCCATCTACAATTTCTTCAATAGAAAGTTTGATGTCATATTGGCTACGATAATATTCGGCAGCTTGATGGAGTGTAAAAGTCTTGAAAGCTTCGGCAAGATTTTCTTTTGGTACCATGCTAAGAGAACGAAGATATTCTTCTCCTATTGTATCCCATATAAACATTGAATCAATGATTGTTCCATCCAAATCAAAAATTGCGCCTTTTATCATTCATATACCACCTTTTTGGTTAGTTCTTTTAAGTTTTCTGCTGCAGCTTCGATATCATCTGCCGCAAAGATTGCACTGATTACTGCTATTCCCGAAATACCGCTATTTTTAAGCCTTGATACATTACCTGCACCAATTCCGCCTATTGCAACCACAGGAAGACTTACTGCACTGCATATTTCTTTTAAGGTATCAAAGCTTACGTCTTCTGCATCCGCTTTTGACCCTGTCGGAAACACTGCACCTACGCCAAGATAATCTGCACCTTCTTTTTCAGCAAGCAGGGCTTGCCCTACCGTTTGAACCGATACGCCAAGCATCTTATCTTCACCGAGAATTGATCGTACATTTACGGCTTTCATGTCACTTTGTCCCACATGAACACCGTCTGCATTTATCTTTCTTGCAATTTCAACATTGTCATTGATAATAAAAGGGATATTGTACTTTCTGCATAGTTTTTGTATGTCTAATGCTTCACTAAGAAAACGCTCTTCATCAAGGTTTTTTTCACGAAGCTGAACAAATGTAACACCGCCTTTTATTGCCTTTTCAACCTGCTCGTATAAGGTTTCGCCGTCAAGCCATTTGCGGTCGGTTACCGCATATAAAAGTAATGATTTTTTATCGCACTTCATATTTTGCTCCTTTTTTTAGTTTGTCTGCATCCATATTGTATATTGCATCTATAATGTGATTACGAAGGCTTGAATTTCCTTCACCGTCTTTCATGTTTTCTACACCTATCTCGCCGGCAAGGCCCATAAGACACACAGATGCCGCAACTGCTTCGGTTATATTGTCAGGATTTGCAACTGCGTAGGCAGTAGTAAGTCCCGAAAGCATACATCCTGTTCCTGTAATACGGCTCATTAAGCGATCGCCATTTCGAATCACATAGCACTTTTTACTGTCAGCTACTAAATCTATCGCACCGGTTATTGCAATAACTGCTCCTGACTTTTGTGAAAATGCTTTTGCAAACTCAACCATCGAATCAAGATTATCTTCTGTTACAATGTCTGCAGCATCTGCATCTACACCCTTGGTAGTTCCATTTCCAAGAGCAAGAGTTTTTATCTCCGATATATTTCCTCTTATAACATCAGGCTTGATTTCATCCATAATTTTTAGTGCAGTTTCTGTTCTGAGTTTACTTGCACCTGCACCGACGGGATCGAGAAGGACAATATGCCCTATCTCCTTTGATTTCATACCGGAAATAAACATCGCTTCTATGCTTCTTTTGTTCAGTGTTCCGATGTTGATATTAAGTCCCCCGCAGATTGATGTAATATCCACAACATCCCCTGGCTCATCTGACATAATCGGACTCCCTCCGCATGCATGTAATGCATTTGCAACATCATTAACTGTAACATAGTTTGTGATGTTGTGAATCAGCGGTGTTTTTTCCTTCACATTCTTAAGACATTTTCCTAACATAATTTACCTCTTTCTGCCGTAATCATCGGCTGTTTATTAACTTAATAACAAACCTTTCCAAATAAAAAAGGAAGCTACCGATTTGGTAACTTCCTAAAAATCCTTTGTTTCTCCTAACACTATGTATCAGGCATCCCTACGTTGGCATTATCCAAATCAGGTTCTCGGTCGAAGGTCGCACCTTCCTCTCAGCCTGTAATACAAGCTCCCGTTTATTAAGTTTATAGATATTATATCACTTTTTAAGAAATTTTTCAATAGTTTAAGATAAATTATTTTTTTGCAATATAAAAAACCGAACGATAAAGATATGTCATCTAAACAATTTGTTATATTTTGAGTGTTCTTATAAAAAGTGCTTGAAACCTGCTTATTTCAAGGGAATTAAGCAGTTTTCTTTTTTTGTGCGTTTCTTCTTATTTCCCCTTATTTACCCTTGCTTTTTCTTCTATTTACTGTCAAATCAACTGTCAAAAAGGCTATCTGCGTTTAAATTACAGATAGCCTTTTATGTTCCTGTTTGTTTCTTGCCCCTCTTTTTCTTACCCTGTTATTTGCTTTGATTTAGGTTAGAGAGTGTAGCATTTCTGCTACATTATATTTTATAATTGCTTGTTTCCCTTTATAATCATTATCAAGACAACAATAAATATTGTTTATACTTGAATAGTTATTAAAAGAAAACTCAAAGCATTATGCAAGAGGAATTGGAGCATTGACCTAACATACCGAATTAAGAAGATTAATGAGGTAACAAGAGGATGGATAAATTACTTTCGCATAGGTTCAATGAAAAAGAAGCTTCAAAGTATAGATGAACATTTGAGAACAATGATAAGGGTGATAATCTGGAAGCAGTGGAAAACTGCAAA
>JAZURC010000063.1:0-14928 GCA_045606005.1 Clostridia bacterium | reverse complement strand
CCTTTGTAGAGATTGACCAGCCGGTATTATCCATGCAGTTTTCCGTAAACGACAGCCCCTTTGCAGGAAGGGACGGTACTTTTGTAACCTCCCGTCATTTGCGTGACCGATTGTTTAAGGAATTGGAATCCAATATTAGCTTAAAAGTGGAGGAAACGGACTCGGCGGATACCTTTACCGTATCGGGCAGAGGCGAGCTTCATTTGTCCGTTTTGATTGAAAATATGCGACGGCAAGGTTATGAATTTCAGGTTTCAAAGCCTGCGGTTATCACAAGAGAAATAGACGGAGTGTTATGCGAACCCATCGAACGGCTTGTGATTGACGTGCCTGATGAATTTACAGGTGCGGTGATGGAAGGAATCAGCCTTAGAAAAGGGGAAATGACCAACATGACTCCCACCAGCCAAGGCTATACCCGTCTGGAATTTTTGATTCCCTCAAGAGGGTTGATTGGGTTTAGAAATCAGTTACTCACCGAAACCAAGGGAACGGCGGTGATGAACAGCTTATTTGAAGAATATCAACCCTATAAAGGAGAAATCGGAGGCAGACAGAGAGGGTCTTTGGTTGCCTTTGAAACGGGTACCTCGGTAGGATACGGATTGTTTAACGCACAGGACAGAGGAAGCTTGTTTATCGGTCCGGGCGTGGAAGTATATGAAGGTATGGTGGTTGGCGAAAACAGCCGTTATGACGATGTGGTGGTCAATGTTTGTAAGAAAAAGCATGTGACCAATACCCGTGCATCAGGGTCGGACGACGCTTTGAAACTGACTCCTCCAAGAAATCTGTCTTTGGAACAATGTCTTGAATTTATTGCTGATGATGAGTTATTGGAAATCACTCCCGAAAATCTGCGGATGAGAAAACGGATTCTGAACAATGATTTGAGAGGAAAGGCTCGTAACAAAAAGTAACCCTTTGCATATACTGTAATGAACGCAACTTTGCGAGAAATTACAAAAGGGGGAGAGAAGTATGCCCAAATATTATTTGGTTGTGTCTTCGGTAACAACTGCCCAACGTCTGCAAAAACTGTGTCAGAAGCAGGGGATTTTCTTGTCTGTGGTGCATACCCCACAGGATTTGAGCGAGAAGGGATGTAGCTACAGCTTGATTGTGTCGGAACGGGATTACAACAGAGTCAATGACCTTTCTGAAACAAACAGGATTCCCATTCGTGACCGTTTTTTGTACAAAGACGGAAGTTATCAAAAAATATAAGAGTTAAAACCCCTTATTCGTGGAGAATGAGGGGTTTTTATGTTGTCATTCATTGCAATTCATGCCAACTTTTTTGTGTTATAATAGAATCAGAGGGAGTGAAAAACAATGAATCAATTTCAAACATATTTATCCAAACTGGCGAAAAGCCCATGTGACCAGGAAGAATTATTTTCTCAATATAAAATTCCGAAAAAGGACAGAAACAATACCATGCTCCTTGCCATTCGTCTGTTTGAACAGGCAGTGGAAAAGGGAAACCCGACTGTCATAAAAGAGGTTTCAGATTTTATTGAACAAAAAGAGGATAGGGGATATTTTCGTTTACCCGCACATCTTCTTGCCTCCTCTTTTGTTGACCTTTACCGCGATATTACAGAGAAAATTCATAATGAATATCTTCTTCACGGTGGACGGGGAAGCTGCAAATCTACCTTTATCAGTCTGGTCACATTAGAGATGATGCTAAACAATCCAAAACTCCATATCCTTGCCTGCAGACGGGTGAAGGATACCTTGCGTGACAGCGTATATGCCCAATACAAATGGGCAATCGGTGCATTGGGGTTAGATTCGGATTTTAATTGTAAATCCAATCCAATGGAAATCGAGTATAAGAAAACCGGACAGAAAATTTATTTTCGAGGAGCAGATGACCCGGGAAAACTGAAATCAATTAAGCCTGCCTTCGGTTTCATCGGTGTGCTATGGTTTGAGGAACTGGATCAGTTTGAATCTGAGGAGGAAATCCGAAATATTGAACAGTCTGTATTGCGTGGTGAAGGCGAGTTTACCGTTTTTAAAAGCTTTAACCCTCCAAAGTCCTCTAAGGCTTGGGTGAATCTGTATGCAAAACAGCCAAAGGAGGGGATGCTGGTTCATAAAAGCAGTTTCCTGACTGTTCCACCTATCTGGTTGGGGCAAAAGTTTTTGGATGATGCAGAGTATTTAAAGAACACCCGCCCCGAACGATATGCACATGAATATTTGGGTGAGGCAAACGGGACAGGGGGAGCGGTATTTGACAATGTCATCTTAAGAGAAATTACCAAAGAGGAAATTGACAATTTCGACCGTGTTTATCGAGGAATTGACTGGGGCTGGTACCCTGATCCCTTTCGCTACATAGCCGCGCATTTCCAGACAAATGAAAGGCGGGTGTATTTATTTGACGAAATCAGCGGTAACAAACTGACCAATGACACAATAGCCACACTTCTTCGTGAACACGGTGTCAAAAGCGGAGATAAAATTGTGGCGGACAGTGGGGGAGAAGGTCCTAAATCCATCAATCATTTCCGTGAAATGGGTTTCTTAATGCGAAGAGCCCGTAAGGGACCGGGGAGTGTGGAATTTTCTATGAAATGGTTATCCTCATTAAATGAAATTATTATTGACCCCAAACGGTGTCCTGCTGCCGCAAAGGAGTTTTTGGAATATGAATATGAACAGGATACCAAAGGACAGGTGATTTCAGGGTATCCCGACCGTGACAATCATTCCATTGATGCTCTTCGGTATGCTTTGGAGGGTATTATGAGGAGAAGATAATCTGGAAAAAGTTTTAACAAATGATTTTGACTGAATTAGAAATCCGGCGAATCGGAAACAGGAGAGTTGACCCTGTCTGCCTTGGGTTCAAAAATGCTTTGACGGTAAGAACGGGGGGACATTTTGTACACTCTGCGGAATACAGAGGAAAAATAATTACTGTCCTCAAATCCGCACTGCCCTGCAATTTCGGTAATGTTCATGTCAGATTCCTCCAATAGTTCTTTTGCCAATTGAGTGCGTAGGCCGATTAAATATTCCTGATATCCCACTCCAGCTTCCTTTTTAAATTTGCGTGAAAAATGAGACGGACTAAAGGAAAAATGAGCTGCTACATCAGGAAGTAAAAGCGGTTCTGACAGATGTTCCTTTAAAAAAGCGGTGGTTGCTGAAATAAAATCATCAGCAACGCCGTTTTTTTGTTCCGATTTTGTTAAAGAAAGAAGTAATTCAAACAGGCGGCATTTCATCCATTCTGTTTTATAAGGCTCGTCGGATTTTTCCGTTTCAAATAAATCGAAAAAGCGTTTTTTGATTTCCTCGGCATTATTTAAGGAAAGGGTTGGGTAGGAAAAAAGCTTTGTCACCACATCTTGAAGGCAATCGGGGATGGATTGATCGGTAAAATATACGACGATACGGCTGTATGCACCTGCATCACAGGATACTGTTTTATGGAGCATATTTTTTGAAATCAGAATTACATCTCCTGCATTAACGGGATAACGGTTGTTATCAATAAAATAAGTACGGGTACCTTCTAATTGAAAATAAATTTCGTAATGGTCATGACAATGAAGGGATGTCATAGTTGTGCCTATTCTTTTTTTGGAATATTGAACTGAAATGCCTTGACCGGAATCAAAATTGTTATTATTTTTCAATGTTTCCACCTGCCATTTGTCTATTTCTGCTTGTATTATATCATATTTATATAAAAAAAGCAATAAATTCAAGAAAAAAATTAAAAAAGACAAAATTTCAAAGGAAAACTCGAAAAAAATGCGGTATGCTATATATCGAAAGGATGTATAATAACACGAAAAACAATGACCATTCTTTCACTTGTGAGACCGTGCAATTCTCGTATTTTATTACCATGATGAGAAGCAGCGCTCATGAGTTTCACCTCTTATCCGCCCACGGTAAGAAGTGCATCAACCAACAATATTTTATGTGGGAAGAAAGGAACGAAAGGTTATGAAAAAAGTAAAAATTGCGTATTTAGGCGGAGGTTCTCGCGGATGGGCATGGAATCTGATGAGTGACTTGGCAATGCAAAAGTCCTTTGATGCAGAGGTTTATTTGTATGATATTGACAAAGAGGCTGCAAAAGCAAATGAAATCATCGGAAATAAAATCCCTAAGGATTGTCCTGAAGCAAATCCTGTTACTTATTTTGCTGCCGATACGATTGAAGAAGCTTTGACAGATGCGAATTTCGTTGTCATTTCTATTCTGCCCGGTACCTTTACGGAAATGGCATCAGACGTTCATGCCCCTGAAAAATACGGCATTTATCAGTCTGTAGGTGATACCGCAGGCCCCGGAGGAATCATTCGTGCTTTGAGAACCCTTCCTATCATGGAATATTTTGCATTGAAGGTCAAGGAATGCTGTCCCAAAGCATGGGTTATTAACTATACCAACCCCATGACCTTAAGTGTTGGTATGCTGTATCGTGCATTCCCTGAAATCAAGGCATTCGGTTGTTGCCACGAAGTGTTTGGTACTCAGAACTTTTTAGCGAAAATGGTGAAGCAGGCTCTTGGCATGGAAAAAGTTCCCAGACAGGATATTACAGTCAACGTTATGGGAATCAATCATTTTACCTGGATTAACAAAGCCAATTATAAAGGAATAGACTTATTCCCGATGTATGAAGAATATTGTAAAGAAAATGCTGAAACAGGCGTAGGTGTAGATTACTATGCTGAAGATCATCCTATGTATAACCGCAACTGCGTTAAAATGGACCTGTTCCAGCGCTATGGCACCATTGCTGCAGCGGGAGACCGCCATTTAGCAGAATTCTGCCCCGGTAGCTGGTATCTGAAGGATCCTGAAACAGTAGCAAAATGGAAATTCCATTTAACTCCTGTATCACATCGTACCAATGAGTTGCAAGAACGTTTGGATAAGAGCAACAATCTCGCTACAGGAAAACAACCCTTCAAATTGAATCCTTCCGGAGAAGAAGGTGTTATTCAGATGAAGGCAATTTTAGGCTTGGGCGATCTGGTAACCAATGTTAACCTGCCCAATATGGGTCAGATTCCCAACCTGCCTTTGGGTGCGATTGTTGAAACCAATGCAGCTTTTACTTCTGATTCTGTTATCCCTGTTATGGCAGGTGAATTGCCCAAAGGACCTCTGGGATTGATCATGCCTCATGTTACCAATCAGCAGTTGATTCTGGATGCAGTGCAGAACCGTGATTTGGAAACTGCATTTATGGCATTTGCAAAGGATCCGTTGGTTCGCATTGATTTGTCTGATGCAAGAAAGCTCTTTAACGAAATGGTTGAAAACACCAAAGAATATTTGGGTGATTACAAATGAAAAAAATAAATGAAGTAATAGAAAAACAAAAGCGGCCCATAAAAGTAATTCAGTTTGGGGAAGGTGTTTTCCTGCGCGGATTCTTTGACTGGATGCTGCAGATTTTAAACAATAAGGGCGTATTTAACGGCAGTGCAGTCGTGGTAAAGCCTATTGAACCAATGGGCAGAATGAAAGAATTTGGTGCTCAGGATTACCTTTACACCAATCTGATCCGTGACTTGAACGGAGAAGAAACACAGGTTGTAGATGTAATTGACCACATGGTTTGTCCTTATGCGGAATTTGAGCAATTTTTAGAGCTGGCAGCCTTGCCTGAGGCACGGTTTATCGTGTCCAATACCACAGAAGCGGGAATTGCTTTTGACGAAACTGACACCTTTGAACAGACACCCCCTTCTACTTATCCTGCAAAACTGACAAGATTGCTGTATCAGCGCTTTACTTTGGGTTTGCCCGGTTTTTGGATTATTCCCTGTGAATTAATTGAAAAGAACGGCGTTGCGTTACGGAAATATGTATTTCGTTATGCCGAGCTTTGGAATCTTGGCGAGGATTTTATTGCCTGGTTGGAAAACGAAAACAAGTTTTGCAGTACCCTGGTTGACAGAATTGTATCAGGATTTCCTGCTGATGCAGAGCTTCCTTATGAGGATTCCTTCCGCAACAGTGCAGAATCCTTTCATTTTTGGGCAATCGAAGGAAAGGGCTTGTTTGAAGAATTGCCCTTTGACAAGGCAGGATGTAATGTGTTGTTGACCGATGATATTACCCCTTATCGGGAACGTAAAGTTCGTATTTTAAACGGTGCTCATACCTCTATGGTTTGTCTGGGCTTGTTGTCCGGAATGGAAACGGTAGAGGATTGTATGAAAAATGAAGAAATCTTTTCCTTTGTTTCTGATTTTATTCAGAAGGAAGCCATTCAAACATTGGATTTGCCCAAGGAAGAATGTGCCGAATTTTGGAATGCGGTACAAAAGAGATTTTTAAATCCCTATCTGCACCATAAATTGAGCTCCATTTCTTTGAATTCTGTCAGCAAATACTGTGCCCGTGTTCTGCCCACTGTTTTGGATTTGGAAAAACAGGGAATCGTGGCGAAAAACGGACTGAAAGCATGGGAATACCTGATCAAATGGTACAAAACAGGAACCCCCTGTGATGATGAAAAGGTCATTCAAAAAATCAAAGAAGGAACTTTGGAAGAAATTTTGGCTGATGCCTCTCTTTGGGGCGATGATTATAGCCGTTTTGCAAAGGAGATGAGTCTATGATTCAGATTCATCCAAAGGATTCGGTTCAGGTGAATCCCGCTACCGGTCATAAGTATGCTATTAAGCCCATTGCCAAAGGTGAGAAGGTAATCAAGTACGGATACCCCATTGGAGAAGCGCAATGCGACATCAAAGAAGGGGAACAGGTCCATAGCCATAATTTAAAAACTGCATTGACCAATCATCTGGATTACGTGTATGAACCCGAGCTTGTTTTTCCTGAAATCAACTGTCAGGACACCTTTTTGGGATATGAGCGAGAGGACGGTAGGGTAGGAATTCGCAATGATGTGTGGATTTTGCCTACTGTAGGATGTGTCAATCAGCTTGCCTTAAAGCTTGCTGAACAAACAGGAGCTCTTGCTTTTCCTCATCCATACGGTTGTTCTCAGCTGGGAGAGGATTTGGAGAATACCAGAGTTCTGCTCTGTTCTCTGGCGCATCACCCCAACGCAGGCGGTGTTTTGATTTTAGGACTGGGTTGTGAAAACAATCGAATCGATACACTTGGATTAGAACCCACAAAACGGATTGCCTTTTTAAATGTTCAGGATTGCGGAGATGAAATGGCAGAAGGAGTTGCCATTATCCAAAAGCTTCAAGAACAGGCAAATTCGGAAAAACGGAAGGAATTTCCCGTCAGTCAGCTTCGTGTAGGCTTAAAATGCGGCGGAAGCGACGGATTAAGCGGAATTACCGCAAACCCTCTTGTGGGACGGGTTTGTGATGTTTTGGTGGAGCAGGGGGCAGGTTGCGTGTTAACGGAGGTCCCTGAAATGTTCGGCGCCGAAACACTGCTTATGAACCGCTGTGAAACAGAAAACTTGTTTCATAAAACCGTCAGCATGATTCAGCGGTTTAAAGATTATTTCACAGCTCACGGTCAGCCCGTGTATGAAAATCCTTCTCCGGGCAACAAGGACGGCGGGATTACAACCCTGGAAGAAAAATCCTTAGGGTGTGTGCAAAAAAGCGGCCGCTATCCTGTTACGGCAGTGTTGGATACAGGGGAGCAGGCAGAGAAGCCGGGCGTGAATTTACTGTATGGGCCGGGAAATGATTTGGTCGCTATGACCCAGTTGGCAGCCTCGGGTGTTCACATGATTTTGTTTACCACGGGACGTGGAACCCCTGTCGGTAGCTGCGTTCCTACTTTGAAGCTTTCTACTAATAGCCCTCTTGCTGAAAAGAAACCTACCTGGATTGACTTTGACGCAGGTGTGCTGGTGGAAGGTGCTGATTGGCAGAAAGAAACGGAAAAATTGTATCAGCTTATTCTGGAAACTGCCAATGGAACAGAGGCGAAGCACGAACAAAACGGCTACCGTGAAATCGCTATCTTCAAAGATGGCGTAACTTTATAAATATTTTCTGAAATAGCAATCTTTTTTTAAAAAAGATTGCTATTTTTTTCTTTTTATGATATAATGTAATCAATATTATAAGTTTGTGTTGGAAGAAAGGAAGGTAAAAATGACTAGGGAAGAACTGAAACAACAAATTATTTCCGGAATCAAAGAAGTGGAAATTACAGGGGACTGGCATGTGTTGGAAGGTGAAATTACAGCTCAATCCATTACCGACGCGTTAAAAACTTATCATAATGTAGAAATTCCCGACCAGAAAAAGCCGATTGTACTAGACGAGCCTATTATTTTAGGTTCTAACAGTCATTTGAAATTTGCACGGAATCAAAAGATAGAAAGAGTTCCGGGAAATTATATCTGCCTTGCCCGCAATGAGAATGTTATCAGCGGAACAGACAGAGTACCCGAATTTAATCCTGATACCAACATTAGTATTCAAGGGGGTATCTGGCAGACAACAGGTCCCGGAAAAGGATATACAGACAAAGAAGCTACAATTAATGGTTGCTACAGTTGTATCATTTTAAGTAATGTGGAACAGGTGCATGTATCTGATTTAACGGTTACCGACTGCAGTAACTACGGTGTTCAGATTTGTAACTGCAAAAGCTATATTATAGAGGATTTGTTCTTTGACAATCATCATAAGGACGGAGTTCATGTAAATGGTCCTGCCGATTACGGTGTAGTCCGCCGTCTTTCCGGTGACAAGATGGGGGACGATATGGTTGCCTTAAATGCATGGGATTGGATAGGTTCTTCCTTTACCTTTGGATCTATTGAACATTTGATTGTAGAGGATGTTCAAAGTACCAACAACGAAATTCGTCTTTTGCCCGGTCAGAAGCTGTTTCAGGACTCTAAAGTGGATTGTGATATCCGTGATTGTGTACTGGAAAACATAAGCGGTATTTACACCTTTAAGCTGTACGGACAGCCTAATATTGCAAACGTGTATATCAATTCCAAGCTTCATGACGTGTCCGGAACACCGGGAACCATTGAAAATGTATATTTTAAGAATATTTCCTTTGTTGAGGTGTCACCTTCAGGCTTAAACGGATTACCTGTTAAGAGTATGTTTGACATCTGTGCAGATTGCAATAACTTGTATTTTGAAGATATCAATGTGAATAATACCATTGACGAATGCAATGCTATGGATGTGAAATTGATTGCAGTGGGACCTTTGTCTGCAACGTGGAAAAACAAATCGGAGAACCCCGAGGATTGGGGAGAGGTATTTGACCCTGATGCAATTTGCCATGCAGATAATCTGTATCTAAAAAACATTTATTTTGCAGGAGAAAAGGTAACGGATAACACACTGCTGACCCGTGAAGTCAAAATGACAATCAACCCTGATTACCCCAATACAACCCCCAAGGGTGGCACAGGATACGGTACCATAGGAAGGGTGATTGTAAAATAAAATGATATACGATAATTGGTATCAGGAAATTTTTCCGTTTTGGGATACTCTGACAAAAGATGAACAGCAAATGATCTGCCGTAATACTGTGAAAAAAATTTTTTCCAAGGGTGAAAATATTCACGGGGGGCAGGGAGAGTGTACCGGTGTGATCGTGGTAAAACAAGGAACTCTTCGGACTTATTTGCTGTCTGAAGAAGGAAAAGAAATCACGTTGTACCGATTGTTTTCCGGTGAATTTTGTATGTTGTCAGCTTCATGTGTGTTAAATACGATTGAATTTGATGTACTGGTTGATGCAGAGGAAGACAGTGAGTGTTACATTATAAACGGAAATGCTTTTTCGCAATTATCAGAAAATAATCTTCTGGTCAAAAACTTTGCTTTGGAAACGGCGGTAAGCAGATTTTCTGATGTGATGTGGGTCATGCAGCAGATTTTGTTTATGAGCTTTGACCGAAGACTTGCCATCTTTTTGTGGGATGAAATGGTAAAAACAAACAGCACCCGCATTCACCTGACCCATGAGCAGATTGCCCGCTATACCGGTTCTGCCCGTGAGGTGGTAACACGGATGCTGAAATACTTTGCCGCAGAACAAATTGTTTCCTTGTTTCGCGGCGGAATTGAGATTCTAGATAAGAACAGACTGAAAGCCTTAGTCAATCCAGGACAGTAATTCTGATTTGTTTCTGGCGCCGACGAGTCGTTTGACCTCGGCGCCGTTTTTCATGAGAATCAGAGTAGGAATACTCATAATACCAAATTTCTGCGCCAATTCCGCTTCATCATCAACATTGATTTTACCTACTTTTAAGTTGTCTGTTTCTTCTGCGATTTCGTCTACAATAGGAGAAACCATGCGGCAAGGACCGCACCATTCTGCCCAAAAATCCAGTAAAACGGTTTTTTCGGAATGGATAACCTCTGTTTCAAAATTTTGCTTTGTAATTGCCAATACTGTCATAAATATCATCCTTTCTTATTTGCTTTTATAATATAACATACAGTGACAATAGCCTTCAAATTCCGGATCATTGATTTGTTCACGGAATTCTTTGCAGATGCACTTGTTATCCTCGGATTGTTCTAACCGACAAGGGCAATAGCCGCCCCTTTTTTTTAAGCCTTCTTTGATTTTTTGAACCATTTCTTTATCATCGTTGAATCTGACAGCCATGAAAATTCCCCCTTTCGTATTTTTATTATAACCAAATTTCGGAAAAGTTTCTGTGACCAAGTCACAAAAGGGTACTATTTTTCATGAAATCCACATAAGATGACTTGGAACGGAGGGATAGGAATGAAACGAATTTTAACGTTTGTACTGGTGTTTTTCTTATGTTCGGGAATTTTTGTAAAAGCAGAAGAAATGAATTTGTCAGCAAAATCAGCAATTTTAGCGGAACGGACATCCGGTCAGATTTTGTATGAACAAAACGCAAAGGAACGGCTTCCTATGGCAAGTGTCACTAAAATCATGACCATGCTGTTAGGAATTGAGGCAGTAGACACGGGCAAAATTACTATGGAGGATATGGTAACGGTCAGTGAGTACGCATCATCCATGACAGGCTCGAGAGTATTTTTAAGTGTAAACGAAACCATCAGCGTCAGCGATTTGTTTAAATCCATTGCAGTAGCATCGGGAAATGATGCTGCGGTGGCATTGGCAGAACATTTGGCAGGCAGTGAATCAAATTTCGTGGAGATGATGAATCAAAGGGCAGGGGAGTTGGGTTTGACTGATACCCATTTTGCAAATTGCAACGGATTGCCTGCGGAGGACCATTATTCCAGCGCCTATGATTTGATGATTCTTTCCAGAGAGTTGTTAAGCCACGATTCCATAAGACCTTTTCTGACAATCTGGATGGATAGCTTGCGTGATGGCAGTTTTACCCTTGCCAATACCAATAAGCTGATTAGGTTTTATGAAGGTGCAACAGGAATCAAGACAGGTTCAACGGAGGAGGCTCTCTTTTGTATGTCAGCTTCTGCCATGCGTGACGGTATGGAGTTGATTGCAGTGGTGTTAGGTTGCCCCACTTCAAAAGAAAGATTTGCTGATGCATCATCCCTTCTGAATATGGGATTTGCCTCTTATGCATTGGAACAAGGCATGGAAAAAGGGGAGGAGCTCACCGTACTGCCCGTAGAAAAGGGTGTAGAAAAAAAGGTGTCTGTCATTGCATCAGATTCTTTCTCCACAGTAGTTAAAAAAGAAAAAAAAGGGCAAGTGAATCGTGAATTAACCATGCCTGACCGTCTTGTTTCTCCTGTAAAGCAAGGGGATGTGATAGGAAAAATTACCTTTACCTTAGACGGAAAATCAATAGGCACTGTGGATGCCGTTACTGCTTCAGCGGTGAAAAAAGCAGGAGTTTTCCGTTCCTATGGCGCTATTCTTCAAAAATGGCTTACTGTAAATTAGAACAAATACCACCTGTTTTCAGGGTGGTATTTTTGCTGGAAATATGGAAAAGTATTGCATTTTTTTGAGAATTGGTGTATAATAATATTGAGACAGAACAGAGTAGGTGTTTGTGCGTTGTACAAATTTTTTTCTAAGTGTCAGGGGGACGGGGAGTTGCCCTCTGAACGAAAAATCTTCGGATTTGCGATACAAATGCCGCATCCCGCTGTTACAAATCATGAGGACAGCCTCTCGGAGGAGTAACGGTAAATTTTGAGAGGAGGTCTTATTCATGAATCAGTTTCGACAATCTGCAAAGGAACTGAAAAATCCAAAATGTCTGGTTACAACTGCTATGCTGATTGCAGTAGGTGTTGTGTTATCCGCGTACGCGACCCTGCGTTTTACCCCTGATTTTCAAGTTTCCTTCGGGTATCTTGCATCAGGTATGATTGCTCAGCTATTTGGGCCTGTGGTCAATGCGGTGGCAGGGTTTGTAACGGATATTGTCAGCTATCTTTTATATACCGACGGACCCTATTGCTTTTGGTTTGCATTAAATCCAATCGTCAGCGGTGTGATTTTTTCTTTTTTCTTTTACAGAAAAAAAGTTACTTTAGCAAAAGCGATTTGTGCAAAGGTGATTGATACAGCTGTAGTTGAAATCGGCATGACCACTGTCTGGTTAATCTTGTTATACGGGTCAAATGGTTGGTTGTGGTTTTTCATCCGTGGGTTGTTAAAATTTGCGGCTTGTGTGATTCAAGCTCCTGTATTGTATTTTGTTATGAAAGCAGTTGAAAAAGTAAAAAAACAAATATGAAAGAAAGGTGATTTGTTATGAAAAAAATTTCTTTTGACATGTCAAACAGTAGTTTGTATGCTCATGAGATAGAATGTATGAAAGACCAGATTGCTCTTGCAAACCAAACTTTACTGAAGGGAACAGGCGCCGGAAACGATTTTTTAGGTTGGGTGAATCTGCCCTTTGATTATGATAAAGAGGAATTTGACAGAATTTTAGCCGTTGCAGAAAAGATTAAAAAAGAAGCGGAAGTATTGATTGTTATCGGTATCGGCGGTTCTTATTTAGGTGCCCGTGCAGCGATTGAATTTTTACAATCTTCTTTTTATAATCTGAAAAAAAAGGAGACTCCTGATATCTATTTTGCCGGAAATTCCATCAGCTCTACCTATTTACAGGAATTGATTGATATTGTGGGGGACCGTGATTTCTCAATAAATGTAATTTCAAAATCAGGCACTACCACCGAGCCTGCATTGGCGTTTCGCGTGTTCAAAAAGCTGTTAATTAAAAAATACGGTTTGGATGAAGCTAATAAGCGAATTTATGCCACCACCGATAAAGCAAAAGGGGTGCTGAAAACACAAGCGGACAGTCAGGGATATGAAACCTTCGTAGTTCCCGATGATGTGGGCGGACGTTTTTCCGTTCTGACCGCAGTGGGACTTTTGCCTATTGCGGTAAGCGGTGTGGATATTAAGGAACTGATGAAGGGTGCACAGGATGCCTGCAATGATTTTAAGGGTGATGAAATGCACGCATGTCACAGTTACGTTGCGGCAAGAAATGCACTTTACCGCAAGGGAAGAACAACAGAAATTATGGTCAATTACGAGCCAGGCTATCATTATGTTGCAGAATGGTGGAAGCAGTTGTTCGGTGAAAGTGAAGGAAAGGACGGCAAAGGAATTTTTCCTGCAGCTGTTGATTTTTCCACCGACCTTCATTCCATGGGCCAGTATATTCAGGACGGCATGAGAAATCTGTTTGAAACGGTGGTTCGATTCGCTGTGCCGAAATTGGATATTACAATCGAAGCAGAAGCGGATGACGGTGACGGTCTGAATTTCTTAGCCGGAAAGAGCGTGGATTTTGTCAATCAACAGGCGTGCCTTGGTACTGTTTTAGCACATACCGACGGAAATGTTCCTAACCTGATTATTGATGTTCCCGAAATGACCGCTTATTATCTTGGCTATTTGTTCTACTTTTTTGAAAAGGCTTGCGGTATCAGCGGATATTTGTTAGGGGTAAATCCCTTTAATCAGCCCGGCGTGGAAGCCTACAAGAAAAATATGTTTGCTTTATTGGGTAAACCGGGTTATGAAGAACAAAAAGCGGTTTTGGAGGCTCGATTGAAAAAATAAAACCAAACCCGTTCACCTATTGTGGACGGGTTTTATTTATCTTAAACAATATTTTGAAAAAAATTTTATTTTTTTTGTAAAAATACTTGAAATATATTTGAATTTATAGTATAATAAACTAAAGGTAGTAATTATATACCAATCCACAACCTAAAGGAGGAATTTACATGATTCGTATTATGATGGGTGAAAAGGGAACAGGTAAGACAGGTGCTTTGATTCGGATGGCAAATGATGCGCTTGATACCGAAAAAGGCAAAGTTGTATGCATCAATAAGGGGAACCGGTTTACATTTGATTTAAAACACCCAGTTCGTTTGATTGATACAGAACAGTTTGAAATTAAAACTCTTGATATTTTCCTGGGATTTATCGAAGGCGTGATTGCCCATGATTTTGATGTAACCCATATCTTTATTGATAGTGTATTAAAATGTGCTCAAGGTGCTTTGGAAGATATGGATAGCTTTTTGGCAAGAATAGAAGAAATTTCCGAAAAGTTTGATATTGATTTTACCATTTCCCTCAGTGCACCTGCTTCTGCTGCTTCTGACACGATAAAGAAATACTTAATAGAATTTTAAAAAAATTCACAAAACCGAAAGTTCATTTTTGTTCTTTCGGTTTTTTTGTACAAAAAAGAATAATTTTTCAAAAAACCCTTTTCTTTTTTTAAAAAATAGGGTATAATAGAATTATAAATAGATTTACATTAAACTGACACAGGAGGCAAAAGATGGACATTTTTTCTGTTTTAACCTTAGTTGGAGGATTGGCATTGTTTCTGTATGGAATGGAGGCAATGGGTGATAATCTGAAAAAGTTGGCAGGGGGTCAATTGGAAGCGTTTTTGGGGAAACTGACCTCAAATCGCTTTAAAGGTTTTTTACTTGGCTTTTTGGTAACAGCAATTATTCAAAGTTC
>JAZURC010000062.1:0-6865 GCA_045606005.1 Clostridia bacterium | reverse complement strand
CCTTCGCTCACAGAACGACCTGGCTACGATCCGACTTATATACATTTTGCCTAGCTCCTCTTCCTTTAAAGTTCGCCATCGTTAATCCCCGCCATCAAACGGTCATTTAAAGTTTTTGCTGCATTGTATCCCATTCTTTTTTGACGGTTATTCATCGCCGCAACCTCTAATATAACTGCAAGATTACGACCTGGACGAACGGGAATTTTCAGAGAAGGAATGTCAAGTCCTAAAATATTGATGTATTCATTTTCTATGCCCAATCTGTCATAGACCTTTTTCGTATCCCATTCCTCTAATTGGACAACCATGTTGATTTTTTCTGTATCCTTTACAGCTCCCATACCGAAAATCCGCTTTACATCTACGATTCCGATACCACGAAGCTCAATAAAATGCCGAATCACCGCAGGGGCGCTTCCCACCAGGGATTTTGCAGACACTCGCTTGATTTCCACCGCATCATCCGCTACCAAACGGTGACCGCGCTTTACCAATTCAATGGCAGTTTCACTTTTTCCGATACCGCTTTCTCCTAAAATCAAAACCCCTTCCCCATAGATTTCCACCAAAACACCATGTCGGGTAATACGGGGGGCAAGAACATTGTTCAGATAAGCAATCAACGCCGCCAGAAAGCTGGAGGTTGATTCGGATGTACGAAACAAGGGAGTATCATGTTTCCTTGCCGCTATATACAGCTCGGGAAAAATTTCCTGATAACGGGTAATGACTATAGCAGGAATACCGGTGGCAAACAGCTTATCAAAGCTATCCAACCGTTGACGGCTTGTAAGCCTTCTTAAATAATTATATTCCACCTTACCGAAAATCTGAATCCGCTCCGCATCAAAATCTTCAAAAAATCCAATAATTTCAAGTCCCGGACGGTTCACATTATTAGAAACAACCTTTCTGTCCTTCATTTCCGAAGAGCACCAGACTTTTTCCAATTTAAATTCTTCTATAATTTCACCCAGAGTAACTGAAAATACTTCTTTTTCCATAAGTGTCCCTCCTTATGCGAGTATCATTTCAATTAATTATATAATAAATCCGTCCAAATTGCAAGGCATTTTGGAATATTTTTTACAGATTTAGAAAAGGGCATTTTGACGCTTATGGTCAAAATGCCGCCCCTCTTACTTTGTAATTGTTATTTTTCCGATTTCTTCTGTCCATTCCACTGTAGCACCTAAGCATTCGGCGATAAAACGAAGAGGTGTATAGGTTCTGTCATTTTGTGTAAAGGCAGGAGAATCCAGCTTCACCGGTTCACCATTCACCTCAGCATAATGCTCTCCGACCCGAATGATAATTTCTTTATTGTCCGCAACAATCCTTACCGTTTCGGTTTCTTCCGTCCACTCTACTGTTGCGCCTAAATTTTCAGCTACAAAACGGGCGGGAAGCATTGTTCTGTCGTTCATCTTAACAGGGACAACATCATTGACCACCGTTTTACCAAATACAACAGCTTCTTTTTTTCCTATGTACAGAATCATCCGCTCCTGGTCCCATTCAGAAGCCTGCACCCATTTTGCATATAAAGTAACGCTTCTAAACAGCCGTTCGCTAAAATCATAAGGTTGGGTCAAGCTTTCGTCCCCATACCAACCGCCAAATACATATCCTTCTTTTTTCGGGTCAGCAGGGGAAACAATCGCCGTATTCCGATTTACCTTACGGTCCTCTATTTTACTCCCGCCGTTGGTTTCAAAATATACATTATATCTTGCGGGTCTTTTGTATATCTTATCTTTTTTATAATACCGGCTTGCAATTTGGCTTTGGGTAAACCCTTCTTTTACCCCAATGGCTCTTATGATTCCTGCAGAATTCACTGTAAAGGGACCGGTATATTTTTTTGATGCAATAGTAGGAGTGCTTCCGTTGGTGGTATAATAGATGGTTGCGCCCGATGTTGCGCAGGAAATGTTGACAGTAAGAGTGTTATAAAACCCTTCCACATCAGGGAAAATCACGGGTGTTTTTACCGTGAGTTTTGGAGTCGTCTGTGCATTTGATGTGGCTGCACTTTCCTCATACTCACCATTGGCGGCATATTTTACAAACCCGGTGTACATGGTATTGGGCTTGCAATCCGTCTTTTTGTTATTTTCCGAATAATTCACCCCGTCAAAGCTATACAACCCATTTTCTACAGCAGGAATTGTGGCAGTAAAACTCTCTTCGTCACTGTTCAAAGAAAATGCCAACACAAATGCCGCCGGGGGATTCTGCGTAAGAGAAACCGTTGGAGATTCACTATATTCCGTCAACGGTAATACTTCAGGCATTGTTGAAACAGATTCCGCGCCTGTCACACATGCGCCAATCAGCGTCATGATCAGAACCAAACACAGCATCATTGCCACTAATTTTACTTTCATTTCACATACCTCCTTCTTGTTGTCTAATCGAACTACATTATAACATAAATCCCTAATCCTGTCAACCTAAACACTACATAAAAACACCTCCGGAAATCCGAAGGTGTTTTGAGATTTCATCAATCTGTTGTAAAGGGCAGCAAAGCAATATGACGCGCTCTTTTAATTGCAACGGTCAACTGTCTCTGATGCTTTGCGCAAGTGCCGGTAATTCTGCGGGGCAGAATCTTCGCACGGTCGGAAACATACCGACGCAGCTTTGCAACATCTTTATAATCGATAGATTCTACTTTATCTACACAGAACGAACAAACCTTTTTCTTGGGTTTGCGGCTGTGAGGTCTTTGTTCTCTTTCAGACATGGTTATAACTCCTTTCAAAGATTACTGTTACGTTGATTAAAACGGTAAATTGTCATCATCTACGGGCATAAAGCCGTCATCATCGCTGAAATCAGGTGTTTGCACAGGAGCAACAGGTGCGGTATAACCGCTGTTCCCGAAGGAATTGTCCTGAGAGGAACCGTCCCGTTCTCTCTTGCTGTCTGCAAAGTAAACCTCTTCAGCAACAACCTCAATCACAGTACGGCTTTTTCCTGTTTCATCGTCATACTTCCGAGATTGCAGGCTGCCCACTACGGCCATCTGCTGGCCTTTGACAAAATATTTGCTGATAAATTCAGCAGTAGAACGAAAAGAAACGCAGTTAAAGAAATCTGCCTGACGCTCTTCTCCTTGCTTGACGAAACGTCTGTTCACCGCAAGTGAAAATCGGGTTACAGCAACTTGACTTGCACTATAACGGATTTCAGGATCGCGGGTCAGTCTTCCCATCAAAATTACTTTGTTCATACAAAACTCCCCTTTCCCAAGAATTTATCTCTTGATTACGAAGCTTCTCATAACGCCGTCTGTAATTCTGTAAATTCTTTCAAGCTCTGCGGGGAATTCGGGCTTTGCAGTGAAATTAATCAACACATAGTAACCCTCATTCAAATCGTCAATCTCATAAGCAAGTCTTCTTTTACCCCATACGTCAACTTCCTCAATGGTACCGTTTGCTTCGATCAATGATTTGAACTTCTCAACAAGTGCTTCTGTGTCTTCCTCACTCAGAGTAGGATTCAACACAAATACAGTTTCATACTTGTTAATGATTTCAACCATTCTTTTCACCTCCTTCTGGACTTTGGCCCCGAGCCTTTGCACGGAGCAAGGAATTGCCCATTTTTGGGCACTATAACATTATAACTCATTTTCTAAAGGTTGTCAAGCATTTTTTTCAATTTATGGAAACAAGCCAGTTTTATCTTGCTACAGCGTGTCGATAAACCTATCGACACGCTGGCAGACCGGGAAAAAGGAAGGAATATTTTGTCAAAATGAATCGCAGACAGTACGGGGGTACGGCAAGTGTTCATTTTGGCAAAAAGCAAGTAACCGCTTGGAAAATTCGATGTTTTCCAAACGGTTTTCTATTGGTTTATAAAAGATAACTCTAATAATTTTATTTTCGTCTTTTCTTTTTTACTTGCTATTTTTTCTTTATGTGGTCTGTTCATTTTGCTGTAGCCTCTTTTCAACTTTTTTAGAAGCTTTGTCTGCATAAAGCATTTCATCCGCCTTTACAAATGCATCATCAAACCGTTCACTTTTATTAAACATGGAATATCCCTTGGAAGAACGTAGTTTTCCTTGTTCATTTTCACATTGCCGAATCACTAAAAGCTTATCAATGATTTCCTGTTCTGAAATATTTTCTGTAATAACAGCAAATTCATCCCCGCCAATTCGGTATAAACTGTATCCTTTCTCAGAAAATACATCTTCAAGCATACTGGCCACCATCTGTAAAATCTTATCTCCTGCCATATGTCCATATGTATCATTGATTTTTTTAAAATTATCAACATCAAACAAAATTAGACCATAAATTCCCTTTGTCCTCTTTTTCTCGATTTCTTTAATATGAAGGGCATAAGCAGTACGATTTTTAATTTTGGTCAAATCGTCTATCATTGCAATATGATACCACTTTTTCCCCTCTAATAATTGTACGCTTTCTTTACGCAATCTTTTTTCTCTATATACCATAACAGACAGAACTGCAATGGTAATCAGTGCCATCATAAATAACAAATCCTTCATGTCGTTTCTCCTAATGTATGAATTAAAGTCACCTTGTATATATTATAGACGTTTTCTGTCTAAGTGTCAATAGAAAGTTTCTGTCTATGGTAAATTATATGAGGGGGGTGATGAATCAAATGAACTTAACGGTAGGTGAAAAAATTCGAAATTTACGAGAAGAAAAGAATTTAACACAAGCCATGTTAGGAAAAAACTGAATATGACACAAAGAAAAATTTCTTATTTAGAGCTCGACAAATACGAACCCAGCATGGACGATATCAAAGCAATTTGTAATTTTTTCCACATTTCAGCAGATTACCTTTTAAATTTACCAAAGAATCTTTTTTTCCATAATAAAACAAAAAATACATTTGTGTTTCTGATTGCTGACACTGACATCTGTCGTAATTCATAATATTAGTTATTGAATCTTGTTTAAAACAGTCTGAACCATTGTTTTACGGTGATTCTCTTTTTTAAAAATATAAAAAATCAATCATGCAACTTAAATTTATTTCGATTGACAAAAATTCGTTTTTAGTGTACAATAAAAACAGGAGTGAGAGTCATGAATTTTTTTGCGGCACCTGTTGCCAGATTGATTGAAGAATTCGAAAAATTACCCGGCATTGGCAGTAAAACTGCTCAACGTCTGGCTTATTATATGCTGAATGTTCCAAAAGAATCTGCCCTTTCCTTTGCAGACGCCATTTTGGAGGCTCGGGAGAAGGTGCACACCTGCGCTGTTTGTCAGGATCTGACCGAGCACGAAAAGTGTCGGATATGCCAAAATCCAAAACGGGATCAGGGTACCATTTGCGTGGTGGAATCTCCAAAAGATGTGATTGCAATGGAGAGAACGAGAGAATATATGGGGGTTTATCATGTGCTCCACGGCGCGCTGTCTCCTATGGACGGTGTGGGTCCCTCTGATATTCGAATCAAAGAGCTGGTAACACGGCTTGGTACCGCAGAGATAAAAGAGGTGATTCTTGCCACCAACTCCACCGTTGAAGGAGAGGCAACCGCCATGTATCTGGCAAAATTATTAAAACCCTTTCAGGTGAAAATTACACGGATTGCCCACGGAATCCCCATGGGCGGCGATTTGGAATACACGGATGAAGTTACGTTGGCAAAAGCCTTGGAAGGACGGCGCGAATTATGATTGTAACATTAAGTTCCTGCGGATTGATGGGAATTGACGGATATGAAGTGATTGTAGAAGTGGATATTTCACGGGGAATCCCTTCCTTTGATGTGGTGGGACTACCGGATGCGGCAGTTAAAGAGTCCCGTGAGCGTGTTCGTGCTGCCATTAAAAATACGGGACTGGAGCTTCCTTCCAGACGAATTACGGTTAACCTTGCTCCCGCAGATATTAAAAAAGAAGGGGCAGCTTTTGACCTGCCCATCGCCATCGGAATCCTCCTTGCCAGCCAGCAGTTAACGGCTGAGCATCTGGAGGATTATGCTTTTGCGGGAGAATTATCCTTAAACGGGGATTTACGGGGAATTCACGGAGTGCTGTCTATGACGGACTGTGCAAGACGGCACCGTAAAAAATACATTGTTGTCCCCAAAGAAAATGCCTTTGAGGCAGCAGTCACAGAAGGAATTACCGTCCTTGCACCGGACAACCTTGCCCAGCTTATGCTTCACTTAAACGGCACAAAGCCCTTGGAGCCTGTGGTCTGCAATAATACAGAATATTTCCGTGCAGCACGGGAATCGGCACTGGATTTTGCCCATGTGAAGGGGCAGAAAATTGCCAAATATGCGTTGGAGGTTGCGGCAGCAGGGGGGCACAACTGTCTTATGATCGGTCCTCCGGGGTCGGGGAAAACCATGCTTGCCCAGCGGCTCCCTTCCATTTTGCCTGATTTAACTTTGGAAGAAGCCTTAGAGGTAACTAAAATTCATTCTGTGGCAGGGGAGCTTCCCTATCACACACCCTTGATTACCGCAAGACCCTTTCGTCATCCCCACCATACATCCTCTGCCATTCGGCTGGTAGGAGGAGGGACGGTGCCAAAGCCGGGAGAAATCAGTCTGGCTCATCACGGAGTGCTGTTCTTAGACGAATTTCCCGAATTTGAGCATCGGGCAATCGAGGTAATGCGTCAGCCCTTAGAGGACGGCTCGGTCACCATTTCAAGAGTCAACCAATCGGTGACCTATCCCTGTAACGCCATGCTTATTGCATCCATGAATCCGTGTAAGTGCGGTCACTTTCAGGATCCCAGACAGGAGTGCACCTGCACCCCTTCACAGGTGAAAAAATACATGTCAAAAATCAGCGGTCCCATGCTTGACCGAATTGATTTACATATTCGTGTT
>JAZURC010000061.1:0-24586 GCA_045606005.1 Clostridia bacterium | reverse complement strand
ATCTATCATTTTTCGGGCAAAAAATTCCCTTTTTGATTATTACATCTGCTGTTTTTGAATTTTTTTACCGAAAAATATTGAAATCTGCTTTAAAATGTGCTATAGTATAATATGAAAAAATTGAATTTACTCAAAAAGGAGTCCTGCTTTATGAAAAAGATTTATGAAGGCAAAACAAAAGATGTTTACAGTCTGGATAACGGCAATGTAATGCTGAAGTTCAAGGATGACTGCACAGGGAAAGATGGTGTGTTTGATCCTGGTGAAAACAGTGTAGGTCTGACAATCGAAGGAATCGGAAAAGCAAATTTGAGAACCTCGGTTCATTATTTTGATTTGCTGAAGGAAGCAGGTATTAAAACTCACTATGTCAGTGCTGATGTTGATGAAGCAACAATGGAAGTTCTTCCTGCCACAGTATTTGGTCACGGTCTGGAGGTTATCTGCCGTCTGGTTGCTACAGGCAGCTTCATCCGTAGATACGGTGAATATATGGAGGACGGAACCGTTTTGGAAGGCGGATATGTGGAATGCACCTTCAAAAATGACGAAAAGGGAGATCCGTTAGTCACAGGCGAAGGCTTGGCAGCGTTGGGAGTTATGACCCCTGAAATGTTCGAAAGCATGAAGGAACAGACTCTTAAAATCACCAAAATTGTTGCTGACGACTTAAAGTCTATCGGTCTGGATTTGTGGGATATTAAGTTTGAGTTTGGTTATAACAACGGCGAGGTTATTCTGATTGACGAAATCGCATCGGGTAATATGCGTGTGTACAGGGACGGTAAAATTGTTGACCCTGTTGAACTGACCAAATTGATTTTAAACCGATAAAAAGAAGTGCAGGGTATCCTGCACTTTTTTGTTGACAAAAGAGGGAAATTTTGCTATAATAAAGATATTGGGGAGTAATTCATTGCGTTTTTTATAAGACGCAAGTTTAGTCCCCGTTTTTGTATATGAGTGCAAGAAAGAGGGGAGTACTGATGAAATTAAAAAAACAGGATTGGCTCACAGTGCCCAATTTATTAAGCCTGTTCCGCTTGATTTTAATTCCTGTTTATGTATGTTATTATCTGGGTGCGCAAACAAAGGAGGAGCATTTTATATCAGCTCTGATTCTGGCTGTTTCTTCCTTCACCGATTTACTGGACGGCTTTATCGCTCGTAAATTCGGCATGATTTCTAAAGTGGGAAAAGCGCTTGATCCCATTGCGGACAAATGTACTCAGGGAATTGTTATGATTTGTCTGGGGTTGAAATATCCCGCTATGTGGATTCTGTTTGGTCTTTTTGTCATAAAAGAGGGTTTTATGCTGATAATGGGATTGTTTAATCTGAAGCATGGGAAAATGCCCTCCGGTGCATTGATGATTGGAAAAATTTGTACTACGGTGCTTTTTATCAGCATGATTATTTTGGTCATGATTCCAAATGTGTCGTTGGAGCTATTGAGGATTCTGATTATCATTTGTGCAGTATTTATGCTTCTTTCTTTGGGAATGTATGTTAGTGCGTTTTTTGGGAAAAATGATTATTTACAAAGCATAGAATAGGTGATGATATGAAACTGATGCGCAGTTTGCTTTATCTTGGACTATTAGGATTGTTTTCCTATTATACGGGAGAAGCATTTCCCAGAGAATGGATTGATGAAAACAAAGCCTTTTTTCAGCCCCGTCGTTGGGAGAAAAGAGGAAAGCTTTATGAAGGGTTTCAAATAAAAAAGTGGAAGCTGAAGCTGATTGACATGAGCAAAATTATGAAAACCAGCAAAATCCGAAAGGAAATCAGCGGGGAGGTTACGGCTCGGAATCTGACTGCCTTGA
Source organism: Clostridia bacterium (assembly GCA_045606005.1). Taxonomy (GTDB): domain Bacteria; phylum Bacillota; class Clostridia; order HGM11514; family HGM11514; genus SIG438. The sequence goes on along the minus strand of JAZURC010000061.1, from coordinate 22,757 downwards.
TTAAGGAAACCTGTGTTGCTGAGCTTTCCCATTGGTTTTTGTGCATCAGCTCTGTCTTTGTCTATCACTTCTGGGATAACTGGGTCGGAGGATTGGTCTGGTTACTGTATGTCATCGGGAATCTCCCCTTTATTATGATCCAGCGGTACAACCGACCTAATTTGCAGCGGTTACGGGAACGCTTAGCTGCCAGAGAACAGAGAATGATCGAGAGGGGCATTTCTTTTGATTGATTACCGTGAGTTTCGCATGAATAAATTGAATACCCCTGAATTTCAACATCTGAAATTGTTGTTTTTCTGGCCGGTTTACGGAATTGTTTTCTTTCTTTTGGAACGGGGATTGAAGCTAAACTATCACCCTGTTCATTGTCCCCTGGACGATAAAATTCCTTTTTGTGAGTATTTTTTGATTCCCTATTATTTTTGGTTTGTTTTTCTTATCGGCATGTTTCTTTATACCTTGCTGGTGGATACAAAGTGCTTCTGTCGATATATGATATTTATTATGATTACATATACAGTAACCTGTATGATCTACCTGATTTATCCCACCTGTCAGGAGCTACGGCCTGAAATTTTTGTGCGGGATAATGTGTTTACGGATGTGGTAAAATTTTTGTATGTGTTTGACACCAATACCAATGTGTGCCCTTCCATTCATGTGATCGGGTCGTTGGCGGTGCTGTTTGCCTCCTGGCACACACCGCGGTTTCGTCGTTTTGGATGGCAGATTTTTTTCTGGGGGAGTGCAGTGCTCATTTGCCTGTCTACAGTATTTTTAAAACAACATTCTGTGATTGATTTGGTGGCGGCAATTCCTCTTTGCCTGATTGGTTACCCGATTGCATTCGGCAACAAATTTGTAAAATCAGAGGTGAAGCTTGATGAAAGAAATTAAAAACAACAGAAAGCCTTTTATTTTTTATTATCTGATTGTAATGGCAGTGATAATGGTAATCAATACGATTATTGTTCCCATGACCCATTCTGCCCGTGTGAAAACGGTGGAATATTCCGACTTTTTGAATATGGTAGAAAAGGGTCAGATTCAAAAGGCAGAAATACAAGATAACCAGATTTTGTTTCAAGACAAAAACGAAGGTTTGTACAAAACAGGTATTATCAACGATCCCGATCTGGTAAATCGCCTCAATGAGGCAAAAGTGGAATTTGGTTCTGAAATTGTGGAACAACCCTCTCTTTTGATGACTATTTTTTTGAATTATCTGATTCCTATTTTGATTTTTGTGGCATTGGGACAGTTCTTAATGAAAAAAATGTCAGGAAAGCTTGGCGGAAATGCCATGTCCTTTGGAAAAAGCAATGCCAAGGTGTATGTCCGTTCCTCTGACGGAATCAAGTTCAGTGATGTAGCAGGGGAGGACGAGGCGAAAGAAGCGTTAACCGAAATTGTGGACTTCCTCCATAACCCTCATAAATATCAGGAAATCGGTGCCAAAATGCCCAAAGGCGCTTTGCTTGTTGGCCCTCCTGGAACGGGGAAAACCCTTCTTGCAAAAGCGGTTGCAGGGGAGGCGAATGTTCCCTTTTTCTCTATTTCTGGGTCGGAATTTGTGGAAATGTTTGTTGGAATGGGTGCGGCAAAGGTTCGTGATTTGTTTAAGCAGGCGGCGGAAAAAGCACCTTGTATTGTGTTCATCGACGAAATTGATACCATCGGAAAACGTCGCGACGGCGGCGGACTTACAGGAAACGATGAACGGGAGCAAACCTTAAACCAACTGTTAACCGAAATGGACGGGTTTGACAGTTCCAAAGGGGTTGTCATTTTAGCAGCCTCCAACCGTCCTGATTCCCTTGACCCCGCTCTTTTAAGACCCGGTCGGTTTGACCGAAGAATCCCCGTTGAGCTTCCTGATTTGGCAGGAAGAGAAGCCATTTTAAAGGTTCATGCCAAAAAAATTCATGTCATGGACGGCATTAACTATAACGAGGTGGCAAGAATGGCGTCGGGTGCATCGGGTGCTGAGCTTGCCAACATTGTAAACGAGGCGGCGTTACGAGCCGTTCGTGACGGCAGACGGGCGGTGACCCAGAGTGACATGATTGAAAGTATCGAAACCGTCATTGCAGGCTATCAGAAAAAGAACAAGGTGCTTTCTGAAAAGGAAAAGCTGATTGTGTCCTATCACGAGGTAGGCCACGCCCTTGTGGCGGCACTCCAAACCCACAGTGCCCCTGTTACCAAAATTACCATTATCCCCAGAACCTCGGGTGCTCTTGGTTATACCATGCAGGTAGACGAGGGCGAACATAATCTCCAGTCCAAAGAAGAGCTGGAAAACAAAATTGCCACCTTCACAGGAGGCAGAGCGGCAGAGGAACTGATTTTTTCTTCCGTTACCACAGGTGCCTCCAATGATATTGAGCAGGCAACCAAAATTGCCCGTGCCATGATTACCCGATTTGGAATGAGTGATGAGTTTGATATGGTTGCCATGGAAACGGTGAACAATCAATATCTAGGCGGGGACGCATCATTGACCTGTTCTCCCGAAACGGCTGCCGATATTGACAAAAAAGTGGTTGAGCTTGTACGCAGACAACACGAAAAAGCCACCAAATTGTTGACCGACAATATGCAAACTCTTCATCGACTGGCAAAGTATCTTTATGAGCATGAAACCATTACAGGGGATGAGTTTATGGCATTGTTACAGGAATCTGATTCAGAAGGAGCGGTTTGATCCCGCTCCTTTTCAAACATCTCTCTCATTCGCCTATGTTGAATCTCCAATGCCAGTATATCATCCTCGCCCATTTCCTCTTCAAAAGAACATCGGTTGAATTGATTGATTCGTACTTCTTTTCTTTTGTATTGTTTTTCTTTCTCTCTCTTTTTATTTATAATATCACTCACAGTTTCAGTCACAAAATCACTCACACTATCATTCACAGCAAGGCTTACATCACTGTTCACACAATTGGGTTCGGACAAAAAATTTTGTGAGTGAAAATGGGAGTTCATGATTTGTTCCATACTTTTCAGCTGATAGGTTCTTTGTTCCCCCGGTCTGTATGGGGAGCAGATAAGCAAGCCTGCGTTGATTAAGCCCTTTCGTGCATTGGAAATGCCGTTCTGGCTCATACTGCAGTCAACGCAAAGAAGCTTGTCTGAAATGGTAAACTTTTTCCCCAACCCTACGCTGTTTGATGCCATAAACAAGGCGTCCCAAAGAACAATTTCTCCTGTGGATAAATGATGACTTCTTTTGAATCTTGTAAAGCATAGTTTTTCTGTGATAAAATTCATGGCAATTCTCCTTTATGAAATTTTTTTGTTCTATACTTTAATCGTATCATAAAAAAGTTGCCATGACTTGCAAATCATAAAAATCCCAAGAAAAAGAAAGGAGCTGCAGCAAAATAATATTTTTTGCTGCTGCCTCTTTTTTTAAAAGCACCGTTTCTTGTGCTTTCTATCGCATTGTCCCGATTTGGTACAATGATAGCAGATTTCGTTTATCAATGGTTTATCACCAAAATAGGCGTCTAAATTTTCGATGGTAGTCTGGGCGATATTTTCCAGTGCCTCGTGGGTTAAGAATGCCTGATGAGAGGTGATCAGCACATTGGGCATTCCCATTAGCCGTGCTAACACATCGTCTAAAATTACTCTTCCCGAACGGTCCTCATAGAAAAAGTCCGTTTCTTCTTCATATACATCCAGTCCCGCACCACCGATTTGACCTGATTTTAATGCTTCCACCAATGCCTCACTATCAATCAAAGCACCACGGGAGGTGTTAATAAGAAATGTCCCCTTTTTCATCATGGAAAGGGTGGATTCGTTAATGATATGCTGGGTGGAATCGGTCAGGGGGCAGTGGAGAGAAATAATATCCGAATTCTTGCAAAGCTCCTCTAACGAAACATAATCAATCCCCTCCACAGGATAGGGGTCATAGGCAATGACTTGCATTACGAATACTTTACAAATGGCAATAAACACCCGCCCGATTTTTCCCGTTCCGATGACACCCACCGTTTTTCCGTGCAGGTCAAAGCCTGTGAGACCGTTTAATGTGAAATTAAAATCTCGGGTACGGAAATATGCCTTGTGGATTTTTCGGTTTAATGTGAGTAACAGTGCCATTGCGTGCTCCGCAACCGCGTAAGGGGAATAGGCAGGCACACGGACAATATGGATTTTTTCATAAGCTGCTTCAAAATCCACATTATTGTATCCCGCACAGCGCATTGCCGCAATGGTAATGCCATTTTGATAGAGAATATCCAGAACCGTCTTATCAAGGGTATCGTTGACAAATGCGATAACCCCGTCATACTCCTTTGCCAGCCCTGCAGTATCTTCATTCAATTTGTTCTCAAAGTATTTGATTTGGTATCCATGCTCCTCGCTAAGTGGCGTAAAATAAATTTCATCATAGGGTTTTGCATCAAAAAAAGCAATTTTTTTCACGGGAAATCCTCCTTTTTCAATTAGTATGGTTTCGCTTTTGTTGTAATATACAAAAAATCGAGGACAGTATCCTCGATTTTTGTGTGGGACTTTTTCATCCCCTTTGTTCTTGGTGGGCACAACAGGGCTCGAACCTGTGACCCTCTGCTTGTAAGGCAGATGCTCTCCCAGCTGAGCTATGCGCCCGTTTCAACAACATAAGATATTATATCAGAAAAGATGCAAAAAGTCAACTGTTTCTTTCTATAAACAAAAAGAAAATATTCTTTTTGTTTTTGTGCAAAATATCTATTTTGGAATTTTGAAATGGTATGGAGGTATTATTGAACCGTTTATAATAAGAGAAAAATCCTTTTTTACATTAAATTCTTAGAAAAAGATTAGAAATAACCATTGAAATTATTGAATAAATATGATAAAATAAAAGTTAAAGTGTTGGGAGGCGTGTAGCTTGAAAAGAATTTGTGTATTGTTCGGTGGTATGTCAGAGGAATATGATGTATCCTGTGTGTCGGCAAGTTATGTTGCGGAAGAACTTGACCCGTCGAAATATGAAGTAATAAAAGTTGGCATTACAAAAAACGGTGAATGGAAGCAGTTTTTGGGCAGTACTCAGGAAATGCGTGACCATGTATGGGAAAAGGGAGATTGTGTTCCCTGTATTCTTTCTCCTGACAGATTGAACAACGGATTACTGGTGCAGCGGGGAAACGGATTTGAGAGAATTGCCGTTGATGTTTTGTTTCCCGTGCTTCACGGTGCCTATGGGGAGGATGGTTGCATTCAGGGGTTGTTCCGCATGAGCGGAATTCCTTTTGTGGGATGCTCTGTTGCCGCATCTGCTCTTGGAATGGATAAAGCACTTTCTAAAATGGTGTTTGATACAGCAGGAATCCCTCAGGCAAAATGGATATTGTTTGATGATATTACAAGAGAAAATCCTGTTGACGCCGCCATTCGTGCAGAAGGGGAGATTTCCTATCCCATGTTTGTAAAACCTGCTTGCACAGGTTCTTCCATCGGAATTACAAAGGCACATGACAGAGAAGAATTGTTAAAAGCATTTGTAATTGCCGCAAAGGTGGATTCCAAGGTTTTGGTGGAGGAAACCATTGTGGGCAGAGAGCTGGAATGTGCGGCAATGGGCAATGGGGAGCCGAAAATTTCCTGTGTGGGGGAAGTGTTATCCGCCGGTGAATTTTATGATTATGAATCCAAGTATTTTGACGAAGGCTCCAAAACGGTCATTCCTGCCTCTTTAACAAAGGAAGAATCGGATAACATCCGCACGACGGCGGCAAAGGCATATCGCGCCTTGGGATGTAGGGGATTGTCCCGTTGTGATTTCTTCCTGACGACGGACGGAACGGTTTATATCAATGAAATCAATACTCTGCCGGGATTTACTCAAATCAGTATGTTTACAAAACTGTGGATGGCAGAAGGCTATACTTATTCTCAACTGCTGGATGAACTTATCAGCTATGCAGTTTGTTAAGGAGAGAGAACATGGATCAGCGTTGTATCGGCGTGTTTGATTCAGGCCTTGGCGGTCTGACGGCGGTGCGTGAATTAAGGCGTGTCCTGCCAAAAGAAAATATAATCTATTTCGGTGATACCGGTCGGGTGCCTTACGGAACACGGTCGGATGCCACCATTATTAAATATACCCGTCAGGATATTAACTTTTTAAAACGGTTTGATCCAAAAATGATTTTGGTTGCCTGCGGAACGGTAAGCTCTGTTGGGTTGCCGGTGTTAAAAGAGGAATATCCGAATTTTCCCCTGGTGGGGGTTGTGGAGGCTGCGTCCCGTGCGGCTGCTAATGCCACAAAGAATGGAAAAGTAGCCATTTTAGGAACGAACGGTACCATCCGAAGCGGTTCCTATCAGGCTGAGCTGAAACGAACAAACCCCAATATTCAGGCAATGGGGAAAGCATGCCCTATGTTTGTTCCTTTGGTAGAAAACGGATATACCGACTGTCAGGTAGCACGGCTTATTGCAGAGGAGTATCTGGAAGAAGTGATAAAATTCGGAGCAGATACTGTGATTTTGGGTTGTACCCATTATCCCTTGCTGAAAAAAGTAATCAGTGAAACAGTAGGGCAAGATGTGACCTTGATTGATGTTGGCGCTCAAGCGGCTCATTTGGTTGCCGAAGAGTTGAAAATGAGAAATATGCTTGCTGAAAACAAAGGAACAGTTTCTTATTATGTCAGTGATAATGTGGATAATTTTTCCACCTTAGGAAGTTTGTTTTTACAGTGCGAAATCAATGAACAGGTTGAAAAAATAGACATTGAAAGGTTTTGATCGGGAATGGAAAAAAAGATGTTTTTAAAGATATTCGGAAACCGCACACAGTACGGCGAAGAAGAAAAAGTAGAATTCGTTACCGAAGCCCTGTACCGCAGTGATGATGAAGGATATTCAGTAGAATATAAAGAATCTGAGGTAACAGGAATGGAAGGCACGACTACTGTGATTCAGTTCCGTCCAAAGGAAATCTCCATTTCCCGCATGGGAACCAACAATTCCCATTTACGATTTGAGGAAGGGAAAAAGCATGTCACCATGTACGAAACAGAAATGGGGATGCTTTCCATGGGTGTCAGCTCCAGTCGTATTTCGGTGCAAATGGACGAGGGCGGCGGTCAGGCAGAATTTGATTATCATTTGGAAATCAACAGTGTCCCTGCGTCGGACAATCATTTTTCTATGAAGGTTTGGGAGGTTTAAGCAATGAAGATAAATCCGATTCAACAAGTGAAGGAAGAAATCAGCGAAATTATTTTACAGGCGTTAAAGTCAGAAGGGTTTGACCAATTTGGCGCGAAAATTGAACTGGAAAAACCGAAGGATGCAGGTCATGGCGATTTTGCAACCAATATTGCCATGCAACTCGCAAAGCCTGCTAAATCTGCCCCCCGTGTTATTGCGGACAAGCTGACAGCTGCATTTCAATTGAAACACAGCAGTATTGAGAAGGTGGAAGTGGCAGGTCCCGGATTTATTAACTTCACCTTAAAACCCGAGTGGTTTTATTCAGTTCTGGATGTTATTCAGAAGGGAAATTTCGATTACGGCCGTGTCAATGTGGGAGAAGGAAAGAAGGTAATGGTAGAGTTTGTATCCGCCAATCCCACAGGACCTATGCATGTGGGGAATGCCCGTGGGGGCGCTATCGGTGATGTGCTGGCAAGTGTGCTTGACTTTGCGGGGTACGATGTGACCCGAGAGTTTTATATCAACGATGCGGGAAACCAGATTGAAAAATTCGGAATGTCCTTGGAAGCAAGATATTTACAGCTCCTTCAGGGAGAGGACAGCGTGGCTTTTCCCGAGGACGGGTATCACGGCGAGGACATTACCCAACTGATGCGTGATTATATTGAGCTGTACGGCGATTCTGAGCTTTCTAAAAGTTCTGAGGAACGAAAAAAAGCACTGGTTGCCTTCGGTTTGGAAAAGAACATTGCGGGAATCAAGAAAACCATGGAACAGTTTGGAGTCAATTATGATGTATGGTTCCGTGAGAGCGAGCTTTATAAAAGCGGAGAAGTAAAGGATACCATTGCTCAGCTTACCGCTACAGGGAAAGCTTACGAGCAGGAGGGGGCTACCTGGTTTGGTGCCACTGCATTTGGTGCGGAAAAGGATGAAGTATTGGTTCGTTCCAACGGAATTCCCACGTACTTTGCAGCAGACATTGCTTATCATCAGAATAAGTTTAAAACCCGTGAGTTTGATACGGTCATTGATGTGTGGGGTGCTGACCACCATGGCCATACCGCCCGTATGAAGGGGGCAATGGATATTTTGGGAATCAATCCTGACAGACTGCAGTTTGTGTTGATGCAGCTGGTTCGCCTGATGCGTGACGGAGAAGTGTACAAGGTATCCAAAAGAACAGGAAAGGCGATTACCTTAAATGAATTGTTAGAGGATATCGGAAGTGACGCAGCCCGGTTTTTCTTTAATCTCCGTCAGCCTTCCAGTCACTTTGATTTTGATTTGGATTTGGCGGTGTCTCAGAGTAATGAAAATCCTGTCTATTATGTCCAGTATGCCTATGCACGCTGCTGCAGTATTTTGCGGATGTTAGAAGCGGAAAATGTGTTTGTGCCTGACTATAAGGATGCGGATTGTTCCTTGATGAATACACCTCAGGAAATGGCTTTATTGGAACGCCTTTCTGCATTTCCTCAGGAAATTACAGATGCGGCAGACCAGTATGAACCTTCTAAAATCACTCGTTATACTGTAGAATTGGCATCTGCATTTCATTCCTTTTACAATGCCAATCGGGTAAAAGGAGAGGATGTTGCGTTAATGAAGGCAAGATTATTATTGATTGATTGTGTGAAAACGACTCTATCTAATGCGCTGGGTGTTTTGGGGGTAACAGCGCCGGAACGGATGTAACATAATTTTACTCTGTCACAGGAGGCGAATGAATGATGAAAAAAAGAGTATGGAGTATTTTTCTTTGTTTCATATTGGTGTTCTCTCTTTCCTTTTCTGCACTTGCAATGGATGAAATGACTGATGAGGAATATCAGAAGCAAATTGTGGAAAATGCCTCAAACATGGGAATCAGCGTTGAAGAATATACTGAGCTTTTGCAAAATACTATGTTTAAGTATTACAAAAGTTATATGAAAGATATTGTGGATAACTATAAGTTTGGAATTACCCTGGAAGAACTTTATGAGTTAACCATCAAAGGGCTGATTGGGGTTGATCGTGGTCAACTGGAGCTGGCATTTTCGTCTGTGTTTGAAGGCTTGGATGTAAACAGTCAGTATTTTGATAAAAATACTTATGCAGGCTTTACTCAGAACCTTGATGACCATATGTACGGTGTGGGAATTGTGGTCACAAATCTGGAGGACAGAATTGTGGTGACTGATTTTCCCATTGACAATTCTCCTGCAGAGCTGGCGGGGGTCAGTGTAGGAGATGAGCTGATTTCGGTTGACGGACAATATATAAAGGGAATGAATGTCAATGAAGTTGCCCCTTTGATTCGGGGAACATTGGGAACCACGGTCACATTGGAATTCTTGCGAGGAGAAGAAACCTATTCCGTTACCTTGATTCGTGCGGAAATCAAGCAAAATGCGGTTTTCTACGAATACTTAGACGGAAACATTCTTTATCTTGAGTTGTCCACCTTTAATCAGGGTTGCGCAGATGAAGTGAAAAAGGTATTGGATGAGGCGGAAGCTAAAAATGTGAAAAAAGTAATTTTGGATTTGCGGAACAATTCCGGCGGACTTGCCTCCGAAGCCTTTGCCATAGCATCCTTGTTTTTACCGAAAAACATGACGATTGCTACAATGGAATATAAGGACGAAGCCAAAAATCAAGTGTATAAATCCACTGCCAAATTTAAAGAAAAGAAATATGAAACCGTTGTTCTTGTCAACGAATACAGTGCGTCAGCCTCCGAGCTTTTGGCAGCAGCCTTTCAGGATAATAATATGGGTGTTTTGATTGGGACAAATACCTATGGTAAGGGGAGCGGACAACAGATTTATGCATTAACTGCATTTAACAGCGGTTATAAGCTGACTGTTTGCCAATACCGTACGCCTGACGGAACTTTGCTTCCTGCAACGGGGCTTTTGCCTGATATTAAAGTAGAAAATCCCTTGGTTTATGTGAATAAAAATAAGGACATTCCTCAGATGACCATGGAACGGAAGTTGTACTTGGGTGACAGTGGGGAAGATGTGAAGGCATGTCAGATTCGTCTTTCAATGCTTGGATATTTAGCCGGAAATCAGGAGGGGAATTTTGATCAGCTGACGGCTGCTGCGGTGAGTGCGTTTCAGAGAGATAACGGGCTCTACCCCTGTGGCGATCTGGACAATTCCACTCAGGGGAAATTATATGTAGCCTCGGCATCGTTACAGGCCATTCAGGATGACCAGTTCCGTGCCGCAGTCGATTATTTTTCTGAATGATATTGTTCGGTGCTTTTGCCGAAAATCAATTCGTCTAAATCGCCTTGTTCCTTTGGAACAGGGCGTTTTTGTTCTTCTTTTTTCTTTTTTTCCACGTTGGACCTTCCTTTCTGAGATACTATCTACATTATATGATGGAGATGCCAGAAAAATAACCGTTCTTACAGAAAAAAATTTGAATATTATGTAATAAAAGCTTTGGGAGGGGAATACTGTGAAATATCTTTGCGTCATACTTTGTGTTTTATTGACAGGATGTACAAATGCAAATATTGCAGCTTTAAATCATGAGCAAAAGGTATTGATCACCTTGTATTTTCCGGAAAAAGAGACACACCGTCTGGCAGAAGAAAAGAGATTTGTGCCGAAAGAACAAGTGAAAACGGTTGAGAAAAAGATTGAATATGTATTGGAAGAATTGCAAAAGGGCCCCCTCAGTGCTCATCTGGAATCGCCGTTTCCGAAAGAGGGTATCATGAAATTAAATCGGTTTTCTGCTCATTTGGCGGTGGTGGATTTCAGCAGTGAGTTTGTGGAGGCACATAGCGGAGGGAGCACGGGAGAATTTCTTACCCTGTATTCCATTACCAATTCTTTAACTAAAATTCCCGAGGTGAATCGGGTTAAGTTTACTGTTGAAGGGGAGGAAAACGAGCTGATGAAAGGACATTTTGATTTAACAGATACTTTTTCCTTCCGTATTGACGAAATTGAAAATTAAGAGTATAATAAAAACAGGAAAATAAATACGGGGGATAAGGATGGAAAAATTATTTCAATTCATTTTCAGTAAAAAGCTGCTCAGTATTGTGTTTTTTCTGATGCAAATTTTTATTCTTGCAGCAAGCCTTCTCTGGTTTGATGATTATTTTGCTTATGTGTACTGGATGCAGCTATTGGTTTGTGCGGGTCTTATTGTATATGAAATGCAACTGCAAAAAAATCCGGCGTTTCAATTAACATGGATTTGCCTTGTTGCATTGGCACCTACCTTTACTGTTTTGCTGTACATTTTGGTTCGGTTTGATACTGTTGGGAAACAAATTTCAAAAAGGTTGAATACCATTGTGAAAGCAACCAACCGTCACTTGACTCAGATGCCGGATACAGCAAAAAATCTGGAGGAATTACATCCTCGCATTGGCGGGTTGGCAAAATATTTGCGTGAAAACTGCGGTTTTCCTGTGTATCAAAACACGGATGTAAAGTATTATCCTTTGGGAGAATTGATGTTTGAGGATTTGAAAAAGGATTTACAGAATGCGCAAAAATTTATTTTTATGGAATTTTTTATCATTCATCATGGTATTATGTGGTCAAGCGTTCATGAAATTTTAAAAGAAAAGGCAGCAAACGGCGTAGAGGTAAGATTGATGTATGACGGAATGGGCTGTGTGAATCTTCTTCCTCGGGATTATTATAAACAGTTGGAGGAGGAAGGAATCTTATGTCATCCTTTTTCACCGGTTTATCCATTGCTTTCTTCTTCTCAGAATAACCGTGACCATCGTAAAATTATAGTGATTGACGGAGAAGTGGCATATACGGGCGGTGTGAATCTGGGGGATGAATATATTAACCGCATAGAACGGTTTGGTCATTGGAAGGATACTGCCATTCGTATGACAGGAGATGCAGTGGACAGCTTTTCCATGATGTTTTTACAGCTTTGGAATGCATCTGACCGAAAAAAGGGATTTTATGAGGAAGAATATCTTTCCTATTTGACAGGGTCTACCGGCAGAGAGAAAAGTGATGCGCAAGGGTTTGTGTTGCCCTTTGGGGACAGTCCTTTGGATGAGGAAAATACGGGAGAGCGGGTTTATTTGGATTTGCTCCATACAGCCCAAAAGTATGTTCATGTGACGACTCCTTATCTGGTTCCTTCAAGCGAGATGCGTGAAACATTGAAATACACAGCAAAAAGAGGGGTGGAAGTCATTCTTTTGGTTCCGCATATTCCGGACAAGCCTTATGTAAAAGCGGTTGCAAGAACCTACTATCCGGAATTGCTCCGAGGTGGTGTCAAAATTTATGAATACACTCCCGGTTTTGTTCATGCAAAAATGTCAATATCAGATGACAATCGGGCGGTTGTGGGCACCATTAACCACGATTTCAGAAGCTTATTTCTCCATTATGAGTGTGGGGCACTAATGATTGACTGCCCTGTTATCCCTGTTATGGAAGCTGATTATCAGCAAACCTTAAAGCTGTCTCAGAGAGTGACTTTGACCGATTATATGAAAATCAATGTCTTTTCTCGTCTTTTTGGGTATGTGTTGCGATTGTTTGCTCCCTTGCTTTAAAACATTTGTTGAAGTTAATACTGTAGAGAGTGTGCGAGTTTGACTACACTCTCTTTTTTATAAAAAACACTTGTATTTTTTTGAAAAATATACTATAATAGGTGATGAACGATTTATTTTACTAAAAAGAGGTTTGATGATGAATATTGTAATTATTGGTGACGGCAAGGTGGGAAGTACTTTATCTTCTCAGCTTCAACAGGAAGGACACGACATTGTTGTAATTGACAATAATCAGAATGCCCTGAAGAATTTAATCAATACCCAGGATGTCATGTGCGTTGAAGGAAACGGTGCTCTTTATGAAGTTCAGGAGGAGGCAGGGGTTCCTCATGCGGATTTGGTGATAGCCTGTACCTCTATGGATGAGTTGAATATGCTTAGTTGCTTGCTTGCCAAAAAAATGGGTGCAAAGAAAACAATCGCCCGTGTTCGTGACCCTCAATATTTCAAGCAACTTAATATTATGAAAGAAGAATTGGGATTGAGTATGGGAATCAATCCTGAGCTTGCGGCTGCCTCTGAAATTTCTCGGATCGTGCTTTTCCCTGCAGCAACAAAAATTGAATTGTTTGCAAAGGGTCGGGTTGAGCTGGTTGAATTTAAACTGGCGGACAATAGCATGCTTGACGGGATGTCTTTATCTGAAGTGTATAAAAAATATAAAGTAAAAGTGTTGGTTTGTGCAGTTCAGAGAGAGGGAGAAGTGTTTATTCCCGACGGTGATTTCTGCTTGCACTCGGGAGATAAAATCAACCTGACCGCATCTCATGAAAATATCGAAAAGTTTTTTAATACCTTAGGAATTTTGAAGGATCAGTCAAAAACTGCCATTCTTGTCGGCGGAGGAAAAATTGCCTATTACTTAACGATTGCGTTGCAAAAAATCGGCGTAAAGGTGAAAATCATTGAAAAAGATTATCAGCGTTGTATGGAATTGAGCGACTTACTGCCAAAGGCTACTATTATTTACGGTGATGGTACTGATCAGGACTTATTAAAAGAGGAAGGGTTGGAACAGGTGGATGCCTTTGCCTCTCTTACAGGAATTGATGAAGAAAATATCATTATGGCAATGTTTGCTTCCAGCTTGCAGGTGCCAAAAGTTGCGGCAAAAATCAATCGAGATTCTTATGCGGACATGGCGGATATGCTGGGTCTGGAAAGCTTTGTTTCTCCGAAAAATATCACAGCGAATCACATTGTAAGCTATGTCCGTGCAATGCAGAATTCACTGGGAAGCAATATTGAAACCTTATACCGTCTGGTCGACAATCAGGTAGAGGCATTGGAATTTATTGCCCGTGAGGATGGGCCGTATATCGGCGTTCCGTTGAAGGACTTGAAGCTGAAAAAGAATTTGCTGATTGCAAGTATTGTCCGTCGCCGTGTGCCTATCATTCCTGATGGTAATGATAAAATTGAAATCGGCGATAGTGTGATTGTAGTCAGCCGCAATCAGCGTTTTACAGATTTAAGAGAAATTTTACAGGCATAAAGAGGTTGAAGAAACATTGAACAGAAAACTAATTATTCAAATTGTTGGAAAAATGTTGTTTGCAGAGGCAATGCTGATGCTCTTGCCTTTGTTGATTTCGATGATTTACCGTGAATGGGATGCTGTGCTTATTTTTCTGTTCGTTGCAGCTGTTCTTGCTGTCATCGGATTGCCGGCAATTCTGGTAAAGGTAAAAGACCACACCATGTATGCCAAGGAAGGCTTTATTGTTGTAATCATGACTTGGGTCTTGTGGTCATTGGGCGGTGCAATGCCCTTTTACTTAGGAGGTTGGATTCCTGCATTTGTGGATGCTTTTTTTGAAACAGTATCCGGCTTTACCACAACAGGCGCCACCATTTTAAGTCAGATTGAAGGACTTCCCAATGGAATTTTATTCTGGAGAAGCTTTACTCATTGGATTGGCGGTATGGGAGTGCTGTTGCTTGTTATGGCGGTAATTCCTGTCAGCGAAAATCATTCCATGCATATTATGAGAGCGGAACTCACGGGACCCTCCGTCGGGAAGCTTGTTCCCAAAGGAATGCATACGGCAAAGATTTTATACGGGATTTACCTTGTGTTGACAATGCTCGAAGCAATTTTGCTTTTTGTAGGGGGAATGTCTGTTTTTGACAGTATCATTCATGCGATTTCTACAGCGGGTACAGGTGGCTTTTCCAATAAAAATGCAAGTGTAGCACATTTTGACAGTGCCTATATTGATTGGGTTATTACAATTTTCATGCTGTTATTCAGTATTAACTTTAATATGTTTTATTTCCTGCTGATTCGCAAATTTTCATCCATTTGGCAAAACAGCGAGTGGAAGGTATTTTTGGGAATTGTAGGGGTCTGTACAGTGGTAGTGATATTTTGTATTTATCCTGAATATAATTCATTGCTTCAAAGCCTTAGGTATGCGGTATTTCAGGTTGCCGCATGTATCAGCACAACAGGATTTGTGACTGCTGATTTTAATCAATGGAATGAAATTGCCAAATATATCCTTCTTCTTGTTATGATCATCGGTGCTTGTGCGGGTTCTACGGGCGGCGGAATGAAAATAGTCCGTATTCAGGTTTTGTGGAAAGCAATGGCGAGCGAAGTCAGACGCCTCGTTCATCCCCAATCTGTGAACCGTTTGAAATTGGACGGAAAAGGCTTGAACGAAGAAATAATAAGCGGTACATTGATTTATTTTGTTCTTCTTTTTGCTTTGTTTGGAATTTCAGTTTTGATTGTGGGACTTGAAAATCTGGGAATAGAGACAACCACCACTGCGGTGCTTTCCTGTATTAACAATGTTGGCCCCGGTTTAGGAGCGGTAGGTCCGGTTCAAAACTATGGAGGGCTGTCAAATCTTTCCAAATTGATCCTATGTGCGGATATGCTTCTCGGACGACTGGAAATTTATCCCGTCTTGCTATTATTTTCTCCGAATATATGGAGAAGAAAATTTATGTAAAAGAATGTAGACGACAGGTTTTTCCTGTCGTTTATTTTTTTGTCCTTCTTTCCTCATTGTGACAAATTTTGCCCGTTGTTTCCTGTATAATAAAAAGCAGAAAAGGAGAGAACGGAATGATTGTTTATGCTGATGTCCTGTTTATATTAAATTTTTCCATGGATTACCTGATTCTGCATCTGGTATCCTGTCAGCTTCATAAAGGAAAGCATTTTCTCCTTTGTTCGTTGCTGGGCGGTTTATATGGAATTGCAGCAGTTAGGTTTCCTTTGTTAGGGACAGCTTTTTTTCAGATTATGTTTAGTGCATTCATAGTGACGGTTGCATATCGACCGGAGAATGCTTCGCAATTTACAAAGGCATTTTTTCTTTTTTTGAGTATTTCTTTCTTGATAGGTGGAGTGTTTTATGCAATCTTTTTAAAAAAGGGACAGGGGAAAATGATAAACGGAATCTTATATTTTGATTTTTCTTTCCTGCAATTTATGTTGGTTACTCTTTTGTGTTGGGGTGGTTTAACCGTTGGTTCGATGTTTCTTGGCAGAATCAAAAAACATTATTTGAGAACAGTAATGATTACAAACAGAGGAAAAAATGTTGTTTTACCTGCGATGCTGGATACAGGCTGCGAATTGACAGAACCGTTAACCGGATTTCCGGTTATGGTAGCAGAATATGACTGTATTTGTGAAATCTTGTCAGAAGAATTACGGGGGATTATCGTTGAAAAAAATATCGGTCCTGTACCTGAGAGAATTTATCAGATTCCCTTTTCAACAGTGAAAGAGGGCAGGGGTTTGATACTGGCATTCAGACCGGAAAGCGTCACGGTGTTTCAAGGAAAGAGAAAGGTAATACTCAATCGGGTATTAGTAGGGATAGTTCATAAAAAATTGACGGGAAATCAAAGCTACTCCGCTTTGATACCTCCGGCAATGACAATATAAAAAGAGGTGTATAAATGGGAAAGACAGGAAAATGGATGGAAGTGTATGCGGTATTTTTACAACGACTGCGGCAAGGAAACCGAATTTATTATATAGGCGGAAGTGATGTGTTACCCCCACCCTTAGATTCAGAGGAGGAAGGAGACTGTGTCCGCAGGCTCAGTCTGGGAGAGGAAGAGGCAAGAGATACCTTGATTGAACACAATTTGCGTTTGGTGGTTTACATTGCAAAAAAATTTGAAAATACAGGGATAGGAATTGAGGATTTAATTTCAATCGGAACCATAGGACTTATGAAAGCGGTCAACACCTTTAATGCGGAGAAAAAAATCAAATTGGCGACTTATGCATCCCGATGTATTGAAAATGAAATCTTAATGTATTTAAGAAAAAACAGTGCTCAAAAGGCAGAAGTGTCTATTGACGAACCCCTCAGAGTGGATTGGGACGGAAACGAATTGCTCCTGTCTGATATTTTAGGGTCGGACGGAGACAGCGTGGATAAACAGCTGGATGACGAAGTTGACCGTCAGCTTCTTTATCTTGCATTACATAAGCTTTCAAACCGAGAGCAAAAAATTATGGTGTTGCGGTTTGGATTACATGGAGGAGATGAATTGACCCAAAAAGAAGTGGCAGATATGATGGGGATTTCCCAATCGTATATTTCACGTCTGGAAAAAAGAATTATTAAAAGAATGAAAAAAGAGATTACCAGAATGATTTCATAGTGTATTTCATATTTCCTCTTTCCATCGTTGTGGAGATATGTTTTATTCATCAAAGAACCGTGGGGAGGTGGTATAATCCATACCGCCCCTGCGGTTTTTTGTTTGCAAGAGTGCATAAAAATCCCCTGCGGCAATGTCTGTTTGTAAGCTGTCGGAATCTATCTTTTGCTTGGAAAGATTTGTAATAATGGGCAAATTTCCATTTTCTTTTATTCTGCGTAATAAATCAGCCCCCGTTTTATTGGCTGCTAAAACGCGGAAATATTCCGGTTTATAGTTCTTTTTTTGAATACCAAGATAGGAATTTAACAACACTCTTTGAATTCGGGTTTGTGTATATCGTTTTGTTTTAGCGAGGGAAATCACATCAATCAAGGTTTCGCTCTCAAGGGCTGCTTCTTTTAAGCGATGCTCCAAACCTTCCGTACAGTCAGCCGTGTCGGAAAGCTCCATGGGAGAAATTCGGCGAAGATGAGCAAGCAAAATCGTTTGAAACAAATCCGTATTCACAGGAAATCCACCCTTGCGCAACAAAGGAGCAACGGGGGAATAGGTTTCAAGCTCCTCAGGATGCAGCCTCAGATAGCTTGCAGAACAAAAATTGTCTTGTCCGGTTTTGCTGTGATGTTCTGCCTTGTAACGCAAAATCGGAAAAGGAGTTATGGAAGAACCAAGGCGTTTTATTGCCTTGCAGTATTCAACCCCCAGTAAATCATTTGGTTGCTCCAGTAAGAATCCAAAGGATTCCGCTTTTACTGCTTTCGCTCTTGCCGTGGGAAAGGAAACTCCCTTTTTTAATTCCTTTGCCAATACTTCTTTATAATCAGCCGATTCATCGGCAAAAAAAGCACCCGCTTTTTTCAGCTCGTCCACATCAGCAGTTTCACTGCCGAAGGACAGGAGGGAAACAACTCCTGTTTGTTCTAACAAAGAAACAGCACCCAGAGAAAACCTTTCGGCAGAGCGGCAGGCAAATACGGTGGGCAATTCCAGTACAAGATCTGCACCGCCTGTAATCGCAGCTTCTGCCCGAACAAATTTATTGACACAAGCCGCCTCACCTCTTTGGACAAAGTTACCGCTCATGACACAAATACAGGCGTCGGCGTGTCTTTTTGTTTGCTCAATATGATATTGATGACCGTTATGGAAGGGATTGTATTCGCATACGATACCGGCTACTGTCATGGAACTGCTCCTTTCGGTTTGTTAGTGTTATTATATCATAAAAACAGAAAAAAGTCAAAAAGAATGAAATTAGGATTGATTTTTTAATCAGATTGTGTTACCATAAAAGGAGAAGAAAAAAACGGGAGGACATTATGGGAAAATTACCGTGTACTATATTGATGGCACAGATGTCGATGGATATTGGCGGTGCTGAAACGCATATTATGGAGTTGTCTTTGGCGTTACAGGAAAGAGGGTATCGTGTGATTATTGCGTCAAACGGCGGTGCTTTTGTGCCGGAGCTTACAGCGGCGGGGATTGTTCATTATCAAGTGCCCTTGCACAGTAAAAAGCCTGCCCATATGCTTGCGTCATTTCGGATGCTCCGTGACATTATCAAAAATGAGAAAATTGATTTGGTTCATGCTCATGCCCGAATTCCTGCATTTATTGCAGGGAAGGTGTGTCGAAAGAAACGTATTCCCTTTGTTACAACGGCTCACTGGGTGTTTGAAACAGGAAAAGGATTAAAATATCTGACTGACTGGGGACAGGAAACCATTGCCGTCAGCGAGGATATTAAATCATACTTAAGAAAAGAATATAAGCTTCCTGAAGAACAAATTGTGGTTACCATAAATGGAATCAATACCAACCGTTTTTCCAAGGATATCAGCTTTGGTACTGCGGCGGTGGAATTTGGATTTTCGGCAGATGCCTTTCGTATTGTGCATATCAGCCGTCTTGACAGCAGCCGTGCAGATGTTGCCTTTTTGCTCATAGATGCCTTTGAAGAAATCAAAAAAGAAATTCCAAATGCAGAATTGGTGATTGTAGGCGGCGGCGATGTGTACCATGAAATCAAAACGAAGGCAGAAGAAGTCAACAAAGCATTGGGAGAACCCTTGATTAAATTAACAGGCCCTCGTACCGACATAAACCGCTTTGTTGCCTCAGCCGATTTGTTTGTTGGAGTGAGCCGTGCGGCGTTAGAAGCAATGGCGGCAGAAAAAGCAACGGTTCTGGCAGGAAACGAAGGGGATTTGGGGCTCTATCTTCCTGACAAAGAAGCGTCTGCGTTTGCCAGTAATTTTACCTGTAGGGGAGAAACAATGCCTACAGCAGAATCTATAAAGAACAGTATTTTAGAATACTACAAAATGGATGAAACAGAACGGAAAAAAGTATGCCGTTTTTGTAAAAAAACGGTGGATCGGCATTATTCGGTCAGCAGAATGGCTGATGATGCAGAAACAGCTTACCGTGCTGTCATTGAGAAGTGAGTGGGGAAGAAACGATGATTGATGTGATGCTGTCCGGCTATTATGGATTTGGGAACAGCGGAGACGAGGCACTGCTTCAAGTGATTTTACATGATTTGCGGAGGTGCCGTCCTGAGCTTTCCGTTGTTGTTTTATCTCATAAGCCAGAGGAAACTGCAGAAAAATACCATGTAACAGCAGTTGATCGGATGAATTTCAAGGAAATTTTTAAATTGATGAAACAGACCAAGCTGTTATTAAGCGGTGGGGGAAGTCTGATTCAGGATACCACCAGTTCCAAATCCCTGTATTATTATCTGACCGTGATTGAAATGGCGAAAAAATGCGGATGCAAAGTAATGCTGTATGCCAACGGGGTAGGGCCTGTGAGTGGAAAGCTGAACCGTAAGATCGCAGGGAAAATTGTGAACTGTGTGGATCGGATTACCTTGCGTGAACCGGAATCTATGAGAGAATTGCGGAGAATGGGTGTCAAAAAACCGGAAATGACAGTTACTGCCGATCCGGCTTTGGGACTTGTTGCCTGTGATGAAAAAAAGAGCGATGAATTGCTAAAAAAATTCGGATGTGATAAGCCGCCTATCATTATTTCTTTGCGGAACTGGAATCAATGTGATGAGAAAATTTGCAAGGAAATCAAGCGGTTTATTATAGAAATACGCAGTCATTATGGTTGTAAAAGCTTGCTTCTTCCTATGCAGCCTTCCCATGATACGGAGCTTTGCCGCCTTGCGGCGAAGGGGACGGATGCGGTTGTGTTGGAAGGGCTGGCGGTTGAAGAAGTCCTTGGTCTGATGCAAAGAAGTGCCGCGGTTATTGGAATGCGGCTTCACGCATTGATTTATGCGGCTGCCGTGGGTGCGGCACCGGTGGGGATTGTATATGACCCAAAGGTAGAGGGGTATCTGCGATATCTTGGATTAGAAAGCTATCTTCCCGTAGAACAAATTGATGCACAGGAGTTGGTTCGTCTGACTGCTCTTGCAAGAAAATCCTCCTACGAAGAAAAGCTGCCCGATATGAAGCAAAAAGCATTTTACAATGCCGAAATCGCTGTATCACTTCTTTGAACGGACAAAATTGGTAAGCAAAAGAACCAAATAAAACACAAGAGTGATGCTCAGTAAAAAGAGTGTCAGATACAGTTCTCCGTTTAACTCCTGTTGTGTGGGAACATGGGTATAGAAAACAGGAGCCTCCCTTATTAGTTTGGGGAAAAGAAAATAAGTAACGATTGCAGAGAACATACCTTGCAGAATTTTTCCTGTCAGGTATGTTTTTTTGTTGTAACGCCTGATGATTCCCAAGGTCTGTGCGTGGACACAAAGACCGCCGAAACCTAACACAGCCGAAGCCGCTGTCACAAGGGTGCGAAGGGGGATGTGATGGGACTTAGAAAGGAGAGATATCCCTGAGGTCATTTCGATGAGTCCGCTTATTATACCGTTCGCAAAGCCTACTGATTTTTCAGCAGTCAGTAATGTTGAGAAAAATCCGATGATTCCAAATTGATAAAGTCCCCGAATGATGACTTGAAATAAAATAATATAACCGCAGACCGCAAGCATAGAGTTGACAGCGCCGTTTACTCCATCGGACAGAAGATTCCATGATAATTGAATCTGAATCTTTTTGTAGGTATCCTCTGTTTTCTCATTTTTACGAAATATCAATCCCACTGCCACTGCTGCAAGAAAATGAGAAAGTAAAAGCAAATAACCCACATCTGCGTTTCCAAACATTCCCACACCCACAGTGCCCACCAAAAATAAGGGTCCTGCGTTATTGCAAAATCGTAGCAAGCGGTTGGCTTCTTTATAGGTGATTTGTCCTGTTTCATATAGCTCTGTGACAGATTTCGCACCGATTGGGTATCCTGCACAGATGCTTAAGAAGAATGCAGCCGTACCGGAAGAGGAGATTCCGAACAAACGGGAGAAAAGAGGCTCGAACGGACGGAATAATGCTGTTAAAAACCCTGTTTTAATCAGCAAAGAGCTGAGAATGAAAAAAGGAAACAGAGAGGGAATTACCGTCGCAGCACATAGCTCCAATCCATTGGCGGCAGCTTCCATCGCCTGAGAGGGGTAGCATAGTAAAAAAATCAGAAGCAGTATCAAACAAGCATATAAAATAATTTTTTTCATTTTATTGATTTCCTTCTTTCACAATGGGTTCATTTGCTTAATTGTATTCATGTTACAGCGAAATTTTGCATAAATTGCATTGAAAGAGGTGGATTATGAAAGAAAAAATAAAAGAAAGAGCGGTAAAAATACTTGATTTTCCGGAAGAACTGGTGTTTCCCAGAATTGTATTTAGCGGAAATAAGAGCGTAACAGTAGAAAATTATAAAGCAATTATAGAATATGAGTCTGACAGCATTCGCATCAATACGGCAAATTTTTTGTTGCAGATGAAAGGGAAAGAGTTTGAAATTCAAAACATCAGTGATGACATGGTGCAGATTACAGGCGTTATCACCCATGTTGAATTTATTTATTAGGGGGAGAAGAGATGCTGCTCCGATTGATTCGTTGGATACGAGGCTATCTGGAAATTTCCGTTGAGGGCGGAATTGCGGAGCGTTTTGTATCCATTTGCGGACGCCGAAATATTATCCTTTGGAATATGAAGGCGGGAAAGGTTCTTACAGCATGTATCTTTGCTTCTGATTTTAAACGGATCAGAGACATTGCATCAAAAAGCAATACAAAGGTGAAGATTGAACGAAGATGCGGGTTGCCGTTTATTATGAAACGATACCGGGGAAGAAAAATTTTTGTTCTTTGCATTTTGTTGTTTTTTGTTTCCCTTCGTTGCTTAACTTCTTTGATATGGCGAGTGGAGGTGGTTGGTGTTAATCAAACGGATTTGTTTATGCTGCATCAAATTCTGGAGGAAAACGGTATAAAAAAATGGGCAAGAAG
>JAZURC010000060.1:0-10797 GCA_045606005.1 Clostridia bacterium | reverse complement strand
TCCGAGAAGCTGGGCCGGGGGCGGCATACCACCCGCCACGCAGAGCTGATGGAGCTGCCCGAGGGGGGCTATGTCATGGATACCCCCGGATTTGGTTCCTTCGAGGTGGACCAAATGGAGCAAAATGAGTTGAAACAGTATTTTCCTGAGTTTGCTTCCTTTGAAGAGCATTGTCGGTTCCGGGGTTGTAATCATAATGGTGAACCGGATTGTGCGGTGGCCGAGGCGGTCGGACAGGGGCTTGTCAGCTCTTTTCGTCTGGAAAGCTACCGAAAGTTATACGATCAACTGAAAGAATATAAAAAATGGAAATAGGAGAAGAAAATATGAATATTTTATCCCCTTCTATCCTATCCTGTGACTTTTCCTGTCTGGAACAACAGATTTTGCAGGCAGAACAGGGCGGAGCACAGTATTTACATCTGGATGTTATGGACGGGCATTTTGTTCCCAACCTTTCTTTCGGACTTCCCGTGATTGGGGATTTGCGAAAAAAAAGCGGTATGATATTTGATGTTCATCTGATGATTTCCAATCCGGAACAGTACATAGAGCGGTTTGCAAAAGCAGGGGCAGACATTATCACATTTCATGCAGAAGCTACCCCTCATTCTCACCGTGTACTTCAGCAGATTCATGAATGTGGAAAAAAAGCGGGGATTGCTTTGAATCCTTCTACCCATGAAAGCTGTCTTTCTTATGTATTAAATGATGCAGATATGGTGTTGCTGATGTCGGTGAACCCCGGTTTTGGGGGACAGAAATACATTCCCGAGATAACGGAAAAGATTCGTCGGGTCAAGGAAATGATTGGTTCCCGTCAAATTGATTTAGAGGTTGACGGCGGAGTGGGACTTGGCAATGTGAAAGAGGTTCTGGACGCAGGAGCCAACGTAATTGTGGCAGGCTCTGCGGTGTTTGGGCAAGAGGATGTAAAAGGAACGGTAGAACGATTTCTGGAGATTTTGGCATGAAGCAGGCGGTTATATTTTGTGCGGGAGAGCTGGGAAATCCCTCCATTTATCATCAGCTTCCTATTAAAGAGGATGCATTGCTTGTGTGTGCAGACGGAGGATACCGTTATGCGAAAGCCCTGGGGCTTACCCCTCATATGTTAATTGGAGATTTTGATTCTTACGAAGGCACATTACCCAATCTTCCAAAAATGACCTATCCCGTGAGAAAGGATGCAACCGATTCTTTTCTGGCGGCAGATTATTGTCTGGAGCAGGGCTGTGAGGAAATCTGGATTTTAGGGGGTGTTGGCTCCCGTTGGGATCACAGCCTTTCAAATTTCTGCTTATTAAAATATATCCATGAAAAGGGCGGGAAAGGAATTCTTCGCGATGAAAACAATGAAGCCTTTCTGGTATTTGGAGAAATGACACTTCCCAAACGGGAGGGCTGGTATCTGTCCCTTCTTCCCTTAGGGGGAGATGTGCAGGGGGTTACGGTAGAAGGGGTTGCCTATCCTGTAAAAAACATCACCTACTATCTGGCAGACAGCTTGGGAGTCAGTAATCAAATTATTGAAAACGAAGCAAAAATCAGGATAACCCAAGGTTTTTTGCTGGGCATTTACTCCAGAGATTTAAAAAAATTATAAAAAAGAAACATAATTTTAACATAAAACACTTGCATTAAAGAAATTTTAATGTTATAATAGTAATAAATATTGGCTTATTTTTTATGAAAGCGAGAAAAGGAGGAAAAATATGAAAAAACTTTTGAAAGTTGCTTGCTTGTCGATGGCATTTATCATGGTATTCGTTTGCAGTGTATTTGCTGTAACACCGACTGTTCAGTTGAATACGCCAACTGTGGATAAAGATAACAAGACAGCAGAAGTAACAGGTAAGATTCTTGGTTATGAAGCGAATTCTCAGGTTACAATTCTTGTAGGAGATGAATCTGCCGCTTCTTTGAGCAGTTTGTCAGATGACAAAATTGCTTATGTGGATCAAATTGCGGTCAAAAACGATGGTACCTTTATATTCTCTTTGAAAATTAACAAAGATGTTTTTTTAGGGAATAAATTCATTGCATATGTAGGTGGAACAGGCGTGAAAACTGTTGCTAAAGAATCTCTTGATTTTAGCAAGGCCCCTGACACAGGCGATGATCCCGACACAGGTGATGACCCTGACACGGGCGATGACCCTGACACAGGCGATGATCCCGATACAGGCGATGATCCTGACACAGGTGATGATCCTGACACAGGTGATGACCCTGATGAAGATGAAAAACCCGGTGATGTTAGCGGAGACGGTTCGGTAACAATGACAGACTATCAGTTGGTTGTTATGAACTTTGGGAAAACCACTTCGGATGGTGACGCAAACGGAGACGGTTCGATAACAATGACAGACTATCAGTTGGTTGTTATGAACTTTGGTAAATAAGGTACGGTTAATACAATTACGAAAGTAATGGTTAACATAAAACTTAAAAGGAAAGGATTTATTTTTATGAAACTCAAAAAAATTATTTCTCTTTTGCTTGTTTTGGCTTTGTCCTTAATGAGCTTTACATTCATTGTTGCTGCTGATGACGATACAGTGAATGTAGCAATTGTGCCTTCAGAGTCTACTTCTGAAATGACAGAAGGCAGTGTTTTTGTTGCAAATGTTGAATTGACTGATATTGCTGCAAAGCAACTGTATGCCGCTCAGGTGACATTCAACTTTGATCCAGAAGTGCTTCAGGTTGTCAGCGAAAATGGTGAAGCTACTGAAACTGTTGCTGATGCAGTGATTCCCGGTGCGGATGTTTACAGCAACGGATCAGGTTATTTCATGTATGATTTGACCACGATTGATAATGAAGAAGGTAAAGTAGTTTTCTCTGCAGCAAAATCAGCTGCTTTGATCATGAATTTGGAAGCAAAGGTTGACTGTCCTAGCGGTAATTACATACTGGGCGGTGTTCGTTTTAAGGCTTTGAAAGCCGGATTAACCGGTATCGCAGTCAATGAGCAAACTTTAGAAATTTTCTGTGCTAATGGTACAGTGCCGGCACAGGCAACAGATAAAACTGAAGCAATTCGCATTGGTCTTCCTCAGATTACTGATGTAACCAATCCTGTAGCAATTAATGTAGATGTTGATACCGCTAAGGAAGCTGTTATTGCAGAACTGCCCGAAACTGTTTCTGTTAAATATGATGATGATACTACTGGTGATGTAGCTGTTACATGGGATTGTGCTGATTACGATGCAGAAGTTGCCGGGGAATATACTTTCATTGGAACCATTGCAGGAACAGAGTTGACTGCTTCTGTTATAGTGAATGTACTTAAGATTGCTATTACCGGTGCAACCGCAGTAGAATCCATAAATGTTCCTAATGGTGCAAGCAATGATGCAATCCGTTTGTTGTTGCCTGAAACTGTAGAAGTTACATTGGCAAATGAAGCGACCGCTACAGTTGCAGTTGAATGGATAATTCCTGATAATGCAGGAGCAACAGCAGGTGAAGTTGCCATTGAAGGTGCTTTGGATGCAGGTACCAAATACAGCAATGAGGGTAATATTAAGGCTTCTGCTACATTGATAGTCCGCCAAGTGATTGAAAGCGAAATCGAGGGTACAGTAGTTCCTGTAGACAATGTATCCATTGCTTACAAGGAAATTGCAACCACGGAAGGTGTTATCGCAATTCTGCCCGCAACTGTTGAAATCGCAATTGAAGGTGGGTATACTACCGCTTTTATTACTTGGGAATGTGAAGAGTATGATGCTGCAACAGCAGGCGAATATATCTTTATCGGTACCATTACTCTTCCCGAAAATGTAACCTTAGCTCCTGAAAACCAAAAATTAGAAGTGGTTGTAACAGTAGAAGAAGCTCTGGAAAAAGAAGTCGTTGAAGTGGTAACAGTTCTGGAAGATCAGGAAGTTGATACCAGTTCTACTTTGAAATTGGTTGAGCTGTTTGATGCAGCTGTTGATGTAAAATATCAGGATGGTACCACCGGTACTGAAACAATCGTTTGGGATGAAGAATCTTTGGCACGGAAAGCAAATCAGGCAGGTACCTATACTCTGAATGGTACCGTTGGTACAAATGCTTTTGCTGTAAGTGTAAAAGTAACCGTAAAAGGGAATAGTGGAGATCCCGGAAATGAAAACTATGATGAAGTAGAGGTCTTCATAAACAACAGGGATATTTCCGGTACTAGTCGGACTATGTTTACCGGACAGATTTGTGTTCTGGAAACAAGAGAAACTGTTACTTGGACTTCCAGCAACAAGAGCATTGCTTTTGTAACAGCAGACGGAAAGCTAGTTGCTCAGAACCCCGGTACTGTTACCATTACCGCAACAACAGCTGATGGAACTAAAGGCTCCTTTACTTTAAAAGTAGCTTTGAATCCCAGCACTATAGCATCTCTGAGTGGCAATGGATCTGAAGAAGTTGTAATTCCTTTCACAGACTTAGCTGATTATTCTTGGGCAACTCGTATGATTAGCTTATTGGCAAACAATGGAGTTATTTCCGGTAAAACTGATACTCTGTATGCACCTGGCGACAATGTAACCAGAGCAGAATATGCAAGCCTGTTGGTAAGAGCTATGAAACTGAGCGCTAACGGTGCAGGTAAAGACTTCACCGATGTTGCACAGGGAGAATGGTACTACAATGCAGTTCAGACTGCAAGTGCACTGGGTATTGTGTCCGGTTATGAAGATGGTTCCTTCCGTCCTAGCAATTCCATTACCCGTGAAGAAATGGCTATTATGACCTTGCGTGCAGCGGAAGCTGCAGGACGCAGCTTGCCTGCTAAGACAAGCGTATCCTTCAGCGATGCTGATCAGATTTCCGGATATGCAAAAGATGCTGTAAATAAACTGGCAGCAGCTCAGATTATCAACGGCATGGGAGACAACAACTTTGCTCCTCAACAAACCGCAAACAGAGCACAGGCTGCAGTAATTATTTATCAGCTGTGTGAACTGTAAGATAGAGTTTATAAATAAACATAATCAATGGCTGTCTTATTTAAGGCAGCCATTTGTTTCAAAAAAGAAAGAGGAAAGTAGAATGAAAAAAAGAATTTTATGTTTTTTGTTAGCAATGATGATGATTGCAACCTTAAATTGTGTTGTACTGGCAGAAGAAGATTCAGCGAGGATTATGTTTACAATGGATTCTGTCCCTGAAAAAGTAGGAGATAAGGTCACGGTAACTGTGGAGTTGGATTCCATGACAGCGAAACAGTATTTTGCTTCTGACATTGCTTTATATTTTAATCCGACAGTATTAAAATGCATAAAAGAGCCTACCATAAGCACTTCATTAACTGAAAGTGGTGTAATGACTCAGATTTATCAAAATGTTGATAACCAAAAAGGATTGGTTCGTTGTGCAATCGGAATGTTACCGGGAAAATTTTCTGAATCCGGACTGAAGGTACCTACAGGAAATTTAGAAGTGTTCACTGTAACCTTTGAAGTAATAGGACAAGGAGATATGAATCTCCAAGTTGCAAAAAAGGATGATGCACCTGCTTTTGTAACCAATCTGGAGGCCGGTGCAGAGCTTTATTTAGGGCATGTATTGGAAAAAGCTTCCTTTCACTACGAAAAGCTTTCTCAGGTAATCGGAGAAAAAGGCGATGCGTTGATTACTGAAATTCTCCCTATAGACGCCATTACCGTTCCTTACGGTACAGAGAAAATTGATTCCTATCTTCCCAAAACCGTTTCTGTTAAGCTGGACGATGGTTCGGTAAAGGAATTTGGGATGAGTTGGACCGGATACATGTCTTCTTATAATGGGACAACCCCCGGTATGTACTTGTTTCGTGGAACATTGCAGGTGGAGGAAGGGTATAACAATCATTTGGGATTGTTCACCTTGTTAGAGGTAACCGTATCTCCTGAAAACGAACCGGAACAAACCGTTTTCTTTAATGATTTGAATTCTGTTCCCTGGGCTGAAGATAAAATAGTTTCATTGGCAGCGGCAGGGATTGTAAGCGGTGTGTCTGAAGGGATGTATTCTCCTGATGGCGATGTTACCCGTGCAGAATTTGTTGCAATGCTGACAAGAGCATTTGGCTTATTGGATGAAGTAGCAGTCAGTGATTTTTCTGATATAGCAAAGGGTGAATGGTATTATAATGCCGTTGCAAGTGCAAAAAAACACGGTATTACAGCAGGCTACGAGGATAACACCTTCCGTCCCGACGCATTGATTACCCGTCAGGAAATGGCAGCCATGGCATACCGTACCGCTCAAATTGCAGAAGTCACCATTCTTGATACGACCGACAAGCTTCTCTTTACCGACGAAACGCAGATTGCCGATTACGCAAAAGATGCCATTTTTGCAATGCAGATGGGCGATGTGATTAACGGCATGGGCGACGGACGGTTTGGCCCTGAAGAAAATGCCACCCGTGCACAGGCAGCGGTGATTATTTATCAGTTATATCAGTTAAAATAGGGTTTGACTTTTTAAAATGTTTATGCTATAATAAAAAACTGTGAGTAAGCCAGACAGTCGCGGGCGTGTCAAAGGACACGAATGAGGAAAGTCCGAGCTCCATAGGGCAGGGTGCCGGGTAACTCCCGGTGGAGGCGACTCTAAGGAAAGTGCAACAGAAAGAAACCGCTGACGCAATGAAAATTGCAAGCAAGGATGGAAAGGCGAGGTAAGAGCTCACCGGCGGGCGGGAGACCGTTCGGCCATGTAAACCCCACCTGGTGCAACACTGATACGGAAGGCATCGATCGATGCGCGCTTGCCCGGCGTATTTGATTCCGTGATGTGGCTTGAGCCGTATAGAAATATGCGGCCTAGATAGATGACTGTCAAATACAGAACTCGGCTTATAGACTTACTCCTACCAATATGGGGTGTAGCAAAATGCACACACCACACAAGGCAAAAAAGGGCTTATCAAAGCCTTTTTTTGTTGCTTAAAAATGAATACAAAAACAAAATTCAAGGTGGAAATTCGTTATAAAACGAATTTCATTGATAGAAATGCCTTGTGTTTTGAACAAACTTCACCTCTCGGCGTACCTTTTGTACGCCTTCGGGAACCCCATAGGGGTTCAGTTTGTCCAATCTGCGCTATTTTTCGTCCACCCACAAAAACAAGGGGTGTAGCAAAATGCTACACCCCTATATGTTTATATGATTCAATTAAAATTCTGCATTTCCTACTGTTCTTGGATAAGGAACAACATCACGGATGTTAGACATACCGGTCAGATACATAATCGCCCGTTCGAAACCAAGACCAAAGCCTGCGTGCTTTGTTCCGCCGAATCTTCTTAAGTCCATGTACCACCAGTAATCTTCTTCATTTAACCCAAGTTCCTGCATGCGGGCAGACAGTACATCATACCGTTCTTCTCTCTGGCTTCCGCCGATGATTTCACCGATACCGGGAACCAGACAGTCCATTGCAGCAACTGTCTTTCCGTCCTCGTTCAGACGCATATAAAATGCCTTGATTTCCTTGGGATAATCGGTTACAAAAACAGGCTTTTTAAAGACTACCTCTGTGAGATACCGCTCATGCTCTGTCTGTAAATCACTGCCCCACTCAACGGGATATTCAAAATTGTCGTTATTCTTCTTCAAAATTTCGATTGCTTCGGTATAAGTGACTCTGCCAAACTCAGAGTTTACCACGCCCTGCAGCCGTTCAATCAGACCCTTGTCTACAAAATTATTAAAGAATTCCAGCTCCTCAGGAGCATTTTCCATAACATAGTTAATGACAAATTTCAGCATATCTTCAGCCAATGCCATGTCATCATGCAAATCTGCAAAGGCAATTTCAGGCTCAATCATCCAGAATTCTGCTGCGTGACGGGTGGTGTTGGAATTTTCCGCTCTGAAGGTAGGACCAAAGGTGTAAACATTTCTGAATGCCATAGCATAGGTTTCGGCACTTAACTGACCGCTTACCGTCAGGTTGGCACTCTTTCCAAAAAAGTCCTGAGAAAAATCAGGCTTTCCGTCAGCCATGGGGATATTTTCCATATCCATCGTGGTAACACGGAACATTTCTCCTGCACCTTCGCAGTCGCTCCCTGTAATAATGGGAGTGTGTACATACACAAATTCTCTTTCGTTGAAAAATTTATGGATGGCGTAAGCTGCTAAACTTCTGATTCTGAATACTGCAGAGAAGGTGTTGGTTCTGGGACGCAGGTAAGCAATGCTTCTTAAAAACTCCATAGAATGACGCTTTTTCTGCAGAGGATAGTCAGGGGTTGAGGTGCCTTCTACATCAATCGAGGTTGCCTTCAACTCAAAGGGCTGTTTGGCATCGGGAGTCAGCACAAAGGTTCCTGTAATATTCAAGGCTGCCCCTACATTCATAGAAGCAATTTCCTTATAATTTTCAAGATTTTCACTTTCAAAAACCACCTGAATGTTTTTGAAAAAGGTTCCATCGTTTATTTCGATAAATCCGAACACATTGGATGAACGGATGGTTCTTACCCAACCGGAAATTGAGATTTCTTTGTCTGCAAACTGTTCCGGATTGGCAAAAAGAGATTTGACTGTTGTTTTCACAAATCCTTCCTCCATTTACAATAGTATTTATAACAGTGTAATTCCTGCCTGTTCACAGGCATTAATTGTTGTTTCGTCCCAGATGCTTGATTGCACCTCTCCGATATGAGCACAGCCCAGCATGAGCATACAAAGTCTGGACTGACCGATTCCTCCGCCTATGGTTAAGGGAAGCTGATCCTCTAACAGCATTTTATGGAAGGTCAGGGTTCTTCTTTCGTTACAGCCGGTAATGTTGAGCTGTTTGTCTAACGATTCTGCGTCAACCCGAATTCCCATGGAGGAAATTTCAAAGGCACGTTCTAAGGTGTCATTCCAAAAGAAAATGTCCCCGTTTAACTGCCAGTCGTCATAGTCCGGCGCACGTCCGTCATGGGGCTTACCGGATTTTAATGCTCCCCCAATCTGCATAATGAATGCAGTTTTATGCTCCTTTACAAATGCATTTTCCCGTTGAGAAGGAGTCAAATTGGGATACAAATCCTCTAACTCCTGTGTGGTGATAAATGCAACCTCACGGATTAAGCAGGTGTTTAATTGGGGATAAATAGTATGCAGACGGTCGTTGGTATCACAAATGGCCTCTACAATCGCCTGTACCACCTTTTTTAAATATTCGGTTGTCCGCTTTTCGCGGGTAATAATTTTTTCCCAGTCCCATTGATCAACATAAACCGAATGAATATTGTCAAGCTCCTCATCTCTGCGGATGGCGTTCATATCGGTATAAAGTCCTTCCCCTACCGAAAAATGGTACCGCTTTAAAGCGAGTCTTTTCCATTTTGCAAGGGAGTGAACAATTTGTGCTTCACTGCCCACTGCGGGAATATCAAAGGAAACAGGACGTTCATAGCCGTTCAGATTGTCATTCAAACCCGATTCCTCGGTCACAAATAAAGGTGCAGAAACACGCTTTAAATTTAACGCTTCGGAAAACTCCTTCTGAAAGGTGGTTTTGATGCAGGCGATGGCTCTTTGCATATCATAGTTGTTCAGCGGTGGCCGGTAGCCTGAAGGAATCACTGTTTTTGGCATATCGTATCGTCCTTTCCGTAAATCACTTCATATTATTATATCACAACAGAAGGCAAATAGCAAGGAAAAATTTGTTATTTGCTTTCCAACGCACCGGCAATTTCAGAAAGAAAATCCCCGTGAACAAATTCAATGTCACCGGTATCGCACAGCTTTGCCAGTTCCGGATCAATGGGAAGCTGTCCGATTGCGGAAATCTGATATTTTTCTGCAATTTCTTCCAGGTGACTTTCCCCGTAGATAAAGTGTTTTTTACTGCAGTCAGGACAGGTGAAATAGGACATGTTTTCCACAATTCCCAACACAGGAATATTCATCAGCTCTGCCATTTTCACTGCCTTTTCCACAATCATTCCAACCAGCTCCTGAGGAGAGGTGACCACAATAATCCCGTCTATGGGCAAGGATTGAAATACGGTCAAGGGAACATCTCCTGTTCCAGGAGGCATGTCCACAAACATATAGTCAACATCTTCCCAAATCACGTCCGTCCAGAACTGCTTTACAGTACCTGCAATGACAGGCCCTCTCCAAACAACGGGATCGGTATCGTTTTCCAGCAACAGATTGACAGACATAATTTCAATCCCTGTGGTGGTCAGGTTGGGATATAAGCCTTGCTCGCTTCCCTTTGCACGGGTATTGACGCCAAATGCTTTGGGGATGGAGGGGCCTGTAATATCAGCATCTAAGATAGCGGTCTGGTAGCCTTTTCTTTGCATGGCAACTGCCAAAAGAGAGGTGACCATGGATTTTCCCACGCCCCCCTTACCGCTGACAACGCCAATTACTTTTTTGATTTGGGACAACTCATGGGGTTGTACCAGCAGGCTTTCCGCCTGACGGGAGGAGCAAACTGCTCCGCAAGTTTCACAGTTGTGTGTACATTCGCTCATAATACGTTAACTCCTTTAAAATTGAAATAATATTCCTATTACCGCAGATGCGGCGATTAAAATGACAGGATGCCATTTTGTTTTCTTTAATACAATCCAGATTGCAACTGCAAGGAGGACATTTTTCCAGAGAAAATCGGACATAGCCGTTCCGAAAAAGGTGATTCTTGCCACTTCCCATCCTGCTGCTGTAATCAGTGCGGCAGAGGCAGGACGAAGCCCGTAAAAAATCCGTTGCACCGTTTGGTTATTTCTGAACGTTTCCAGTACACGGGCAATGATTAAAATGATAATGACGGAAGGGACAACAAGAGAAAGA
>JAZURC010000059.1:0-1733 GCA_045606005.1 Clostridia bacterium | reverse complement strand
GCCGACAAACAGGAATGGTGCAGAAAACACGGTGTATTTATCGAACCGCAAGATTGGGATTCCAACAAACTGCCTGGGGTGCTTGTAACAGACATGGGCAGCGAATATAAAGGTGATACCTTTTCCCAGGTAACGGAGCTTGGCGTTAAAATCGTCAATCTTCCTCCCTATCGCCCAGAGCTGAAAGGCATGGTAGAAAAGTTCTTTGATGTGGTACAAAACGCCTACAAGAAGCACCTAAAAGGCAAAGGCGTTATTGAACCAGACTACCAGGAACGGGGCGCACATGATTACCGCAAAGATGCCTGTCTGACCCTGCGTGAATTTGAACAGATAATACTACATTGCATCGTTTATTATAACAACTCCCGTGTGGTAGATTTTCCTTTCACGGAAGAAATGCTTGCCGATGGAGTAAAACCCAATGCAAGCAGTATATTTGCCTGGGGAAAGGAACAGATGGGTGCGAACTTTATTTCCGTTACACCGCAACAGCTGATTCAAACATTGTTGCCCAGGACAACGGGAAAATTCACAAGAAAAGGGCTGCAAGTTCACGGCCTACGGTATAAGCATGACGATTATACCGAAGCATTTTTATCTGGGGGCGAAGTAACCGTTGCCTATAATCCAGAGGATGTAACGGAAGTCTGGCTGCTGGATAATGGGCAGTATGTTCCCTTTGTGCTGATTGAAAGTAGATTTAACGGCAAATCCCTGGCTGCTGTTCAGACGATGCAAAAGGCAAGGAAGCAGACCGTTAATGCTGCTGCCGCTGATAATCTGCAAGCGCAGATAAATCTTGCCGAGCATATCCAGGTCATTGCTTCCCAGGGCAGACAGACCGATGTTGGAATTAAGAATATCCGCAATACGAGAAAGAGAGAGCAAGCCAGAACCCACATGGATTTTGTAAAGGAGGGTACAAACTGTGGATAATATGAACTTGATAAAAAAGCTGCCGCCGATGCTATCTGGCAGCGAATTGGAACAGGCATTGACCATCTTGCCCGAATATGACCCAGCAATCGTAAACGAAAATGAAGCCATGCGGTTGATTGCATTGACCGATATTTACAAGGTGTTTGTGCCTAATCAAATGTCCAGGGAGATTTACAGCAAATTGTACCTTGCGCTGCTGCGTTCTTTGCAGAAGAAAGAGGGGAAATTACGGGTCAAGCAAGGCATAGCGAACCACCAAGCCATTATGCAGCATGAGCATAACGGCATCCTGGGAGGGTCAGACAGCTTTACGATTATTGGTGCAAGCGGCATTGGTAAATCAAGCAGCATTTCCCGTGCTGTACAGCTTCTTACCAAAGAACCCGTTATTGAGATAGACAAGCCATACGGGAAGATTCTCCCCTGTGTCCTGGTGCAATGTCCCTTTGATTCTTCCGTAAAAGGGTTGCTGCTTGAAATAATCCGTGTGGTAGACGAAATGCTGGGAAGCAGCTACTATCCCAAAGCTACAAGTGTTCATGCTACCACCGATATGCTGATTGGAACGGTGAGCCAGATATGCTTGAACCACATTGGAATCCTAATTGTCGATGAAATTCAGAATGTTGCAATTTCCAAAAACGGGCGCATTTTGTTGGGAGCATTGCTGCAACTTAACAACTGTTCTGGAATCAGTATTTGCATGGTTGGTACACCCGAATGTGCAGAGTTTTTCACCCAGGCAATGCAACTTGCAAGGCGTTCCTTGGGCTTGCAGTATGAATCTATGG
>JAZURC010000058.1:0-8150 GCA_045606005.1 Clostridia bacterium | reverse complement strand
ACTGAGCTACAGAGGCATACATATACTGTGTCGGTTGTTAAGACACATGAAAAGAAAAATGGCGACCCGGAAGGGGCTCGAACCCTCGACCTCTAGCGTGACAGGCTAGCGTTCTAACCAACTGAACTACCGGGCCATATCCCATTTTGTGATATGACTTTTGCCACATCCTTCACCGTTCCGGCCCGATGACACGTTTATCGCCGCAACAACAATAAAGATTATAGCATGACTTTTCTGAAATGTCAATACTTTTTTTAAAAAAACTCAAAAAATTTTTCGGGAGACAAAAAAAGGTTTTACATTTCATTGATTTTGTAGTATAATAAAAGCGATGAGTATAATGAATGAACAGGTGATTCTATGAAACATAAACCGGCAAAGATGATCGGCTCTGTTTTGGTAACTGTTTTATTTTTTTATTATTTTTTCAATACGGTTGATTTCAGTGAGGTTGCCAAGTATGTAAAAACCGTTCGCTGGGAATGGTTTGCAGTTGCGGCAGGAGCTTACTGCCTTACGTATCCTGCCCGTGCATTTCGGATTTATTATCTGACCCGACATTCCGGAAATCACAGTTTTTTGAACACTCAGCGAATTTGCTTCCGTCATCAGTTTTACGGCAGAATTATTCCCTTTAAGGTGGGGGATTTATCTTTGGTTTACTTATTAAAGAAAGCAGGGATATCCGTGGGAGAAGGGGGAGCTGTGTTATTGCTTATTCGCCTTTTTGACGGCATCATCATCATTCTGTCTTTTTTGTTATGCAATTTGTTTGTGAATATGGAAGTGATTTCGGGTTGGATTTTGCTTTT
Source organism: Clostridia bacterium (assembly GCA_045606005.1). Taxonomy (GTDB): domain Bacteria; phylum Bacillota; class Clostridia; order HGM11514; family HGM11514; genus SIG438. The sequence continues at coordinate 7,335 of JAZURC010000058.1, read as the reverse complement.
GATTTTAGCACTTGCGGTAGCGGCAGTCTTTTTAATTCCTGTGTTACTGTTTCGTTATTCCCGTTTTTTGCAAAGGCTTCCCGAAAAGCTGTATCGGGCAATGGAGCAGATTCGTACTATGCTGAAGCAATCGGTGGCGACCCCTAAACATTTTCTGGTCATTGGACTGGTGAGCTTTATCATGTGGTTTTTCGTATATTTATCCATGCATGGCGTGGTATTGGCATTTTCACAGCCGATTTCTTTTTATGAAACAGTGGTAGCGTCTTTTCTTGCCAGTGCGGCTGCCTTTTTGCCGATCAACGGCATAGGGGGATTTGGCATGGTGGAAACGGGCTGGACCTTAGGGTTTACCCTTTTGGGAATGGAACGTACAGCGGCACTTTCTTCAGGAGTGGTATCCAACACCATGAGTTTTTTGATGATTTGTTTGTTCGGCATAATTTCTTACATTCCGTTGAACAGGAGGAACAAAAATGTATAAAATCATGTTTTTTATGGAGGATAGGGAAGCGGTACAAACGCTTACCTCTATGCTTCCCGAGGATTTTTTTCCGGTGGGGCCTTTTTCTGATGTAAAAGAAGCACTGGATTATCTGGAGAAAGACTGGATCGATGTGGTGATTATTGATACAGAGGTGCGTCAGGAATTGGGCATGGAGCTGATTCGAAAGCTGTCTCGCAGAAAAAAAAGCCCCGATATACTGATGCTTTGCGATTATCGGGAAATGGAGTTTGCAAAACGGGCATCTGATTACGGTGTGGAATATTATTTGTTAAAACCGGTGCGGCTGGACGAGTTTTCTTATGCGGTGTCATCAATCAAGCTGGAACTTGACCGTCGGAATATTGCCCGATTGCAACACATCAATTCCTTGAATTTCGAACAGTTTCTTCCTATTTTAAGGGAGCAGTTTTTCAGAGGTCTTGTTTCAGGGGAACATCTGAATAAGGATGACCTTTTGGAAAAACTGAATCAGCTGAAATTGGATATTGATATTTATCATTTTCCTTGCGCGGTGATTGAGATACATATTTTGGAATTTGAGCAGTATATTAAAAATAACTGGAAGTATGGCAAGGACGCCTTATATACTGCAATTAAAAATCTATTGAATGACAGCGGAAGGTTTTCTTATCAGATTGTGGATTCCAATAAGGGCAGATGTCGTTTTGTATTGATTGCAAACGATGTGTTAAGCCAGAGTGAGTTTCAGGCAGAACTGGAACAGCAGGCAGGAAGGGATACCGTTTCTGCCTTTTCCCTGTTTGGCATGATGTTGCTAATCCGCCCTGTTGCCACCTTTGGAAACCTGATTGAATTTGCGGATCAGATGCGTGGAAATCGGGAGCTGGATGAGGTGTTGCAGATTCGGCATAACACTTCCACCGAAACGGATAATATCAGCAAGATGGTTTCCTGTCTGCGTCAGTCACGGGTGATGGATGCCAGGAAAATTGCAGGAGGTTACATGGAGGAGCTGACCACCTTTTCTGATAAGGATGTGTCACGGTTTTTGTTCCATATGGCCATGATTATTTGTCAGCAAATGTTCCCCGGAGATGACCGCATGCGGCTCAGAACCATTCAAATGCTCAAGGATGTGGAACGGCGGGAACAGTTAAAAGAAAATTTGATGATGCTGTTGGCGGAATATTCCGAAGCGTTCCGCAGAAACCTGTATCGTTCGGATGAAGTGGTCATTCAAAAGGCAAAGCAATATATTTCAGAGCATTGTCAGGATGATATTTCGCTGGATGAAGTGGCTGAAAGTGTCTTTTTAACCCCTGTTTACTTCAGCCGTTTCTTCAAAGAAAAAACAGGAGAGAATTTTTCCAAGTTTGTTACCAGAATGAGAATGGAAAAGGCAATCGACCTGTTCCGTCACGGAAAGTATAAGATTTATGAGGTGGCGAAGGCAGTGGGATATAAAAATGCCAAGTATTTTTCCAAACTGTTTAAGGAGTATACGGGATTTTTGCCCAGAGAATACATCCGAACCGTTTTGGGGCAGGAGCGGGCAGAATAGTTTTTGTGAAATATGACAGAAGATATTTCGACCGTTTTTTTACAATTTTGACAAAAAAATTACAGAATTGAGAAAAGTTGACCTAAAAAAGTTAAAATTATTTGACAAAAGTTAAAATTATACCCTTTTTATTGATAGGGGTATTATGTTATAATAATAATGATGTCTGAATCGGTTTTTATTGACTATGAGAAAGACATAAAAATTCAAGCCGAAGCTTTGGCTTGAAAAGAGTTAAGTTTTTTTAAAATCATTGGGAGGTGTACTTGTTGGCAACTCAACAAACAACAGCAAATTTAAATTTGCCGGAAAATTATGTACCCAAGCGGTATTCGGCATGGCACATTTTTAAAAAGAACTGGACATTGCTTTGTCTTGGTCTTCCGGCGCTTTTGTATCTTTTGGTTTTTAACTACATACCTATGGTCGGTATTGTAATCGGTTTTAAAAACTTCAAGTACAATCAGGGGATGTTCGGCAGTGACTGGGTAGGTTTGAATAACTTCAAATTCTTCTTTAAATCCTCAGATGCTTGGCGTGTAACCCGTAACGCAATAGGATATAATGTATTCTTTATTATCTCCGGTGTTGTTGTGGCAGTTATTATGGCGTTGCTTCTGTACGAATTATCCAATAAAATTATGATTCGTTTTTATCAGATTACAATGTTTATTCCCCATTTGCTTTCTTGGGTTATCGTAGCATACATTGTATTTGCTTTCCTGAAAAAAGATTCCGGTATATTGAATCGGTGGGGAATCCAGTATTTAGGCTGGGAGTCTTCTATTGACTGGTACAATGATCCTGTTCCGTGGATATTTATTGTACCGATTGCTCATATCTGGAAGGGCATTGGTATGAGTGCATTGGTTTATTATGCAAGCTTGATGGGTATTGATACAGAGTACTTTGAGGCTGCTTCCATCGAAGGAGCAACCCGTCCTCAGATTACACGGTATATTACGTTGCCCTTCCTGTATCCTACTATTACTATTTTGTCTATCTTGTCAGTAGGTAAAATATTCAACTCCGACTTCGGTCTGTTCTTCCAGTTGCCTATGGGCTCTTCTCTGGTACTGCCTACGACCGACGTTATCGAAACCTTTACCCTCCGTGCATTGCAAGACGGTAGAATGGGCTTGTCTACAGCGGTTGGTCTGGTACAGTCTGTTGTAGGATTATGTTTGGTATTGTTTACAAACTGGGTTGTAAGAAAAGTCAATCCGGAAAATGCATTGTATTAAGAGAGGATGGTGAAATAGTTTGGCACAGGTAGTCAGAACATCAGAAAAAGTAAGTAAAGTAGTGATTCATGCTTTCTTCCTTATTTTGTCTTTGGTATTTATTGTCCCTATCTGGACATTGTTTGCAATTTCCATTACTTCGGATTTGGACGTTGTAAATTATGGTTATCAGTTGTTTCCCAGAACGGTAGACTGGGGTGCTTATGAGTACATATTCAGCAGTGCAGGCGATGTTTTAACCTCTTATAAGGTTACGATTATTGTGACTGCAGTCGGTACCATTTTATCCACCATTATCGGTGCAATGTGTGCGTACACCATTTCCAGACATGATTTTGCTTACAGAAGCAAGGTAACATTTTATATGTTCTTTACAATGCTGTTCGGCGGCGGTATGGTTCCCAGTTACATTTTATATACACAATATCTGCATTTGCAAAATACTTATTGGGCGATGATTATACCCGGTATGATCAACGTTTGGAATATCTTTGTTATGAGAACCTTCTTCCAGCAGATTCCTTCTTCTATTATCGAATCTGCAACCATTGACGGTGCAAGCGAAATGAAGATTTTTGTAAGCATTATCGTTCCTTTGTCTACACCTGCTCTGGCAACCATTGGTTTGCTGCAGATGCTGACATACTGGAACTCATGGATGCCTGCTATGCTGTATATCAGCGATCAGAGCTTGTATCCTCTGCAATATCTGTTACAGTCAATGTTGCGTAACATGCAGGAATTTATAAAGAATGCCGAAATGACCGGTATGATGTTGGATATGTCAAATATGCCTATGGAAAGTATGCGTATGGCAATGGCGGTTTTGGCAGTAGGTCCTATCTTGCTGATCTTCCCGTTCTTCCAGAAATACTTTGTACAGGGTCTGACCGTAGGTTCTGTAAAGGGTTAATAGTAAAATGAGCGAAAGGGGTAACGAGTGCTGAAACGTTTTGAAGCATTGGTTGCCCTTTTTTGTATCTTCAAGTACAAGTATGACAGGATTTTTGGCAGCTTTGAAAAAAGAAGGATTTTTGTTGGTATTTAGAGAAAATACAGAGGAGAATTGTTTCATATTCGCGGGAGCAAAGCAGGCAAATGTGTTGTATGGTGATGGGAAGGTTGAAAATGGTGAGATGGGGATTTGCGTCACCTTCCCAAACAAGCGGAGCTTTGCATTGCTTTATTACCAAAAATAAAGGGTGGTGGAACGACCATGACAAGAGTCGCCGTTATCGGTGGCGGTGCCGCAGGACTTGCGGCGGCAATCACCGCAGCAAGAAAGGGAGCACAGGTTACCGTGTTGGAACGAATGGATCGGGTTGGCAAAAAGATTATGGCAACCGGTAATGGTCGGTGCAATCTTGCCAACACAGAATTGAATTTGTCCCATTACAGAGGGGATGAACGATTTATTTCTCAAATTTTCCACCGAATTGGTTTGGAGGAAATATTGGAATTTTTCCGACAAATTGGGTTACTTGTAAGAACAGAACAGGGGAGAATTTATCCCCTTTCCAATCATGCCTCGGCCGTTCTGGATGTACTGCGCTTTGAGGCGGACAGACAGGGCGTAAAGCTGATGACGGATTTTGAGGTGAAAAGTGTTCGTCCGCGGTCGGAAGGGCTTGTGATTCAAGGAAAATACGATACCTTGGTGTGTGACAGACTTATTATTGCAACCGGCGGAAAAGCCTCCCCCGTACACGGCTCTAACGGCAGCGGTTATGATATTTTATCTTCTCTTGGGCATCGGATGACCAAGTTGTATCCCGGTTTGGTGGGCTTGCAATGTCCTGCTGAACAGATGAAAGGGCTTCGGGGAGTGCGGATGTTTGCAAAAGCAACGCTGCTGTTGGACGGTCAGGCGTACCAAAGTGAGACAGGAGAAATTCAGTTTAATGATACCGGTCTTTCCGGAATCCCTATCTTGAATTGCTCCTCCGTTGCCACGTCCTATAAAGGCAATGTTGAAATTGAGTTAGATTTGCTTCCCAACGAAACGAATGTATTGGGATTATTGCAGGAACGGGACAGAAAGAACCTCTTTACAGGAATTTTCCATAAGCAGATTGGCCAAAGCCTGTGCGACAGAACCTGGGTGCCCGCTGATTCTATTCAGGAGGTAGATTTACCCTCTCTTGCAAAAGAAATGAAGGCGATGAAATTCACCGTAACAGGAACGCTGTCTTGGGAAAATGCTCAGGTAACGGTGGGGGGTGCCAAGACATCAGAATTTCAGGCAGGAACACTGGAATCTTTGCTGCTGCCGGGACTTTATGCGGCAGGAGAAATTCTGGATGTGGACGGTGACTGCGGCGGATACAATCTGATGTGGGCATGGGCAAGCGGAATGGTAGCAGGTCAGGAGGCTGCAAATGCTTAGACTTTCAAATATTACTTTAGGTGTGGAACAGCCTGTGGAACAGCTTTTGGAGCTGGCAGAGAAAAAGTTAAAAACGAAGATTTTATCTTTACGGATTGCCAAGCGGTCGGTGGATGCCCGAAAAAAGGATGATTTAAAATTTGTCTATTCAGTCGATGTTGAGGTAGAGGGAGAAGAAGGATTTTTATCCGTACCGAATGTAAGTCGGGTGGAACATAAATCGTATTCTCCCCCTGTTTCAACACTGGAGAAACGCCCCGTTGTTGCAGGATTTGGTCCTGCAGGAATGTTTGCGGCACTGACTCTGGCACAGGCAGGAGCAAGACCTGTGGTGCTGGAACGGGGAAAGCCTGTAGAACAGCGAAAACAGGATATTCAACACTTTTGGAACGGGGGAGCGCTTCATCCTCAATCCAATGTGCAGTTTGGAGAGGGGGGTGCCGGAACTTTTTCAGATGGGAAGCTGACCACCGGTATTAAAAGTCCTTTTTCTCAACACATTTTACAAAGTATGGTGCGATTTGGCGCGCCGGAGGAAATTTTGTGGCAGAATAAGCCACATATCGGTACTGACCGACTGGAGTCTATGGTGAAAAATCTGCGACAAGAGGTGATTGCTCTTGGCGGAGAAGTGTTGTTTGAAAGTAAACTGACGGGTTTGCACACAGAACAGGGAAAATTACAGGGTGTGGTATTTGAACACGAAGGAGTGACGAAGGAGCTTCAGACAGATTGCCTGATTCTTGCCATAGGGCACAGTGCCCGTGATACCTTTACCATGCTTTACGATACAGGCCTTATGATGGAGAAAAAGCCTTTTTCCGTTGGGGTGCGGATTGAGCATCTGCAAAAAAAGATCGACTTGGCGCAGTTTGGAAAATCTGTTCCTCAAATCGGAGCAGCAGATTATAAATTGGTGACTCATCTTCAAAATGGCGACGGGGTGTACACCTTTTGTATGTGCCCCGGGGGACAGGTGGTGGCAGCCGCTTCTGAAGAAGGAGGGCTTGTGACCAATGGCATGAGTTACTATGACAGAGACGGCGAGAATGCCAACAGTGCTCTTTTGGTAGGAGTGTTTCCCGAAGGAGATGTGTTTGCCGGGGTACGGTTTCAGCGAAAGTTGGAACAGGATGCCTATGCCCTGGGCGGAAGAAACTGGAAGGCGCCGGCGCAGTTGACGGGAGATTTTTTAAAAAAGATTCCCAGTCGGGAGTTGGGAGAGGTTCAGCCTACTTACCGCCCCGGTATTACCTTGTGTTCCCTGGATGAATGTTTGCCCCAAGGCATTGCTGATGCTCTGCGGTCAGGAATCAGCGGAATGGGGAAACAGTTAAAAGGCTTTGATGCGTATGACAGTCTGCTTACCGGTGTGGAAACCAGAAGCTCCTCCCCAGTAAGAATTTTGCGGAATGAACAATTTCAGTCTGTGTCCTGTCAAGGGCTTTATCCCTGCGGAGAAGGGGCAGGCTATGCAGGAGGCATTATGTCTGCGGCGGCCGATGGTGTAAGAATCGCAGATTTTATATTAAAAGGCGCAGTCAGATAAGTATTGTGTCGTTTTACTATATTAAAGATAAGGAGACTAACTATTAAAAGTCAATAGTTTTTCAGGGAAAAGTACAAAAAATTTTTTAGAAATAAAGAATCGCACAGCAAACAGACCTTTTAAAAG
>JAZURC010000057.1:0-11943 GCA_045606005.1 Clostridia bacterium | reverse complement strand
TTTGGAGACAATGTCATATAAAAAGGACCATCCAAATTGTTCCCACTGTTGAGCCATTTGTGGCACTCGCTCTTTTGAACCTCGTGCCTTTTGATGCTTTATTGATGCTATTGAAAATTCTCTGTAAAATTGATGCCCAACTGCCAAAAAATCGACACGCTTAATTTAATAAAAGTATAGCATACATTCCGTGAAATTGCAAATAGAATCAAGCAGAATTGCCCGTGTAAGACGATAGAATGAATTCAGACAGAATGAATCGGCAATTATTCTTTTAAACGATACAAGGCGTTTTTGAGCCAATTACAAAATATATTCTCCATATCAAAATTTAGTGCGTCTTAAGCAAAGAAAAGCAAGCCATTTGGGGACGCACATTTTTTGGCTCGAACAAATTGACAAATAAATAAAAATATGGTATACTTAAGGCAAGAGGCGATAGAATGAGCAGAGTGTCTCGAAACTATAGCCAAAGCGGAGTATACCATATTTTATTTAGAGGAGTCAATCGACAAAGTATATTTGAAGAAAAGACAGATTACGATAAACTGAAAGAGACTATTTTAAAGGTAAAGGAAGAGTCATTTGGGGACGTGCATTTTTTGGCACGATTTTTGAGAGGGGGGAAGGCAACTCCCCTTTGTTTCTGAAACGAAAAATATTGGAAATATGCATAAAAATTTTAAATTCACCAAAGAAAAGGACAGGATTTTAATGAAGCTGATTCAATTACTGAAAGAAGAAACGGTGTTATGTATTGCGGGTATATTGGCAGCAATATCCTGCTTTTTTATCACGCCTGATATTCAATATTTAGAATATATTGATTTTCGCACCTTGAGTTTACTCTTTTGCCTGATGACGGTAATGGCGGAATTACAACAAACAGGAGTATTTCGGTTTATCGCAGAAAAGTTAGTTGCACGGGTCAAAACAGAACGGGATTTGGTTTTACTGCTGGTATTACTTTGTTTCTTTTCCTCTATGCTGATTACCAATGATGTGGCATTGATTACTTTCGTACCATTCAGTCTTACCATCTCGGAGATGACAAAAAAGAAAAAAATAATCATTCCACTGATCGTAATGGAAACGATTGCAGCAAATTTGGGAAGTATGTTTACACCAATCGGAAATCCGCAAAATTTATATTTATTCAGTCAATCGGGTTTCAGCCTTTTGAATTTTATAAAATTGTTATTTCCATATACGGCGATTTCGTTGGGTTTGCTTGTCGCTTGGATTGTTATCAGAGGAAAGGGCGGGAAACTGCAGCTTGAAACCAAATCCGAACCATTTGTTGCAAATAAGAAAATAGGACTGTATTTACTTTTGTTTTTATTGTGTTTGCTAACGGTGGCAAATGTTTTAGATTACAAGTTGTTGTTTGTTTTTGTTGTATTGACGGTTTTTTCAGCAGATAAAAGAGTATTGAAAGATGTGGATTATTCCTTGTTGCTTACCTTTCTTGCATTCTTTATTTTTGTAGGAAATTTGGCTCGAATCCCGTTGTTTCGGGAATTGTTGCAAGGAATCCTTCAAGGCAGAACCGTGCTTTGCTCTGTGGCAGCCTCTCAGATTATCAGCAATGTTCCGGCGACACTTTTGCTGTCCGGATTTACCAATGATTGGGAAGGTTTGCTGATTGGTACCAATTTAGGCGGCTTGGGCACATTGATTGCATCCATGGCAAGCCTGATTTCCTTTAAATATGTAGGACAAACAGAAAGAAAAAGTACTTATTTGCTGTATTTTACCTTGGCAAATCTGATCTTTCTTGTGGCATTACTCGGATTGTATTTTTTCATTGGATGAAAAAAGCACAAAAAGAACATATGCAAATGTTACAATTATATTACAAACAATTTGGTACTTGAAGTTTTCCAAAAAATGTAGTATAATATATATATTCTAAATTTTTAAGGAGGAATTGAAAGAGTATGAAAAAAAGAATTTTAGCTTTCACTCTCTGTCTTGTTGTTGCATTTATGTTTGGGGCATGTGGTAACGGCGGGACAAGTTCTTCTTCTGAGGTTGTTTTAACGATAAACGGAGAAGACATCACAATGGACGAATTTCGGTATTTCCTGATTCAGGCAGCATCCCAGCTTCAGGCTGAACATACTGATGCTGCAACCGGTGAAGTTCCTGAAGATTTCTGGAATACCAAGCTGGAAGGGGAAGATGGGAAAACAGCTTCAGAGGTTGCTTTAGAAACAGCAATGGACGGTGTTGTTGAATTCCACATTTATAAGATTGAGGCGGATAAACTGGGGCTGAAGCTGACAGATGAGGATCAGGAAGCGATTGACTCTCAGAAACAGAGCATGATTGATTCTTATGGAAAAGTGATGTATGAAGCACAACTGAAGGCTGCCGGCTTTACAGAAGAAATTTTCATGAATTTGATGACTCTGAGCTCTTATTCTCAGAAATTGTATCAGAATTTTACCGAAGGTTTGGATGAAGAAACCATCACTACCGAAGCAAAGGAATATTTTAATGAAAAATACCTGAAGGCAAAGCACATTTTGATTTCTATTCAGAACCCTGAAACCGGTACTCCGTTGGAAGGAGAAGCTTTTGAAGAAAAGCAAGCTCTGGTAAAGGAAATTCAGGATAAAATCAAAGCAGGCGCAAACTTTGATGATTTGGTAAAGGAATACGGGGAAGATCCTGGTATGGAAGGAAGTCCTGAGGGTTATGTGTTTACCGAAGGGGAAATGGTAGCTGAATTTTATGAAGGTACAAAGGCACTGGAGGTTGGTGCAATCAGCGAACCTGTTACATCTTCCTACGGTTTCCATATCATTAAGAGAGAAGCGTTGACCGATGCAGATTATGAAACATATGCAGACAATGTAAAGAACATGGTCACAAGCGAAATGTTTGTTGAAAAGCTCGATGAATACAAAGATGCTGCAGATGTGAAAACAACCGCAGCTTATGACAGCATTGATGTAAAAGCAGTGATGGAACAATACCAAAAAGAATACGAAGAGGCTTCCGCAGTCATCGAAGAAGAATATGCTAAGATGCAGGAAGAACAGGCCGCAGCATCTGAAACCGCTGACGACGAAGCGGCTGTACCCGAAGGGGAAGCTGTTCCAGAAGAAGAAGCAACTGAAGAATCTGCTGAATAAAAATGAAAAAACACTCCGGAAGTAATTTACTTTTGGAGTGTTTTTTGGAGGAAGGGCAAATGCTTGAAAAAGAATTATACGAAAGTGTAAAATTATTCTTAGAGGATTTGGGATTTCAGGTACAGGCTGAGGTGAAGGATTGCGATGTAGTGGGCCAAAAAGGGGAAGATTTAGTCATTGTTGAACTGAAACAGAATCTTTCTGTCAGACTTCTGACTCAAGCGGTACAACGGCAAAAATTAGGTGCCGATGTTTATGTGGCAATTCCAAAACCCACCCGTTATCAATACGATAAAAAGCATAAGGAATTACTGCATTTGCTCAGGCGTTTGGAATTAGGCCTTCTTTTTGTTACTCCTGAAAAACAACTTGTAGAGGCGGCGTTACACCCTCAACCTTTGAATTTAAAACAAATTCTGAATACAGGTAAGAAAAAAAGAAAAGTATTGGAAAAGGAATTAGAGTTGCGGCAGTTTAACATCAATCAGGGAGGAAGTTCAAAGACAAAAATCATGACAGCATACAGAGAGCAGGCCTTGTTTGTTTGCTGTGCATTATCTGAGGCGAAATCCTATTCGGCAAGAGAACTGGCAAATTTGACCCAAATGGAGCAAACCAAGATTTCTGCAATGCTTCGACGAAATTATTACGGTTGGTTTGAACAACCGAAAAAGGGAGAGTATATCCTTACCGAAGAAGGCAAGAATGCAATCCGACTGTATCCCACCATAGCAGCCTTTTATTTTGAAAAATTGCATAAGCACGCAGAAGAAGGGAAAGAATAACTTCAAAACATTTGCTTGGAGGGTTATGTGATGAAGGATTCTGTCAGGGTTTTGCGGAAATGTGAAGCAGAAGGAAAGCAGGCATTGGTCTGGCTTGAAAAAGCGGAAGATGAAACGGACAATCTTCGGATGAAACGATTATTGTCCCGTTACGAAACCCTTCACAATCGCTTTTGTACCCGGGTTGATGAGGAAATTGCTTTACAACGCAGAAAAAAGAAGGGAATCCACTCCTCCAAAAAAGCGGAAATCTGGTTTAAGCTGCGCACAGGGCTTTTGATGCGACATACTGACAGCGAGGTTGCCTCTTTGCTGTATGACGCCTGCTTTGACAGAACAAAACGGCTTTGTCATGCCCTGAATACCTACTGCGAGTCTGACCAGAACAGCGTAGCATTGCTTCGGGAATTGATTCGCATTCAGGAACGATGTGCAGAGGATTTGAGAGAGTTTTTATAAACAAGGAAAATCTGTTGACTTTTGAAGAAAAATAGTGTAAAATAGAAACATAAATTTAGAAGGAGTGATTCAAATGAAATTATTGAAACGCGTGGGCATTCTACTTGTGGCAGGCGCGATGCTTCTGTCCTCTGCAAACTTTGTACTGGCAGAAGAAAGCACAGCAACCGAACAGGAAGTTTTAACACCTGCTCTGTATCAAATGGGTGATTATGTTAAAGATGAAGAACATTGGACCTATGAGAAAGAAACAACCGTTTTTGAAAACGGAAAGCTTACTTTTACTCCTGATCGGGATATGTTCTTTACATATACAGGTGAAAAAATGGGTGACGGTGCGGTGCAGGTGAATGCTTCATTTAACTTTAACAATGGAGAAACCTGGGGCGGATTTGCAATCAGATGCGTGAATGATACTGATAACGCATGGGGCGGAAATCACAGTTATCTGGTGGTAATCAAAAAGAATCAAATAGAATTGCAGAGATACAATACTGATGAAAGAAAGTTCCTGACCATTGTTGATAACAACGGCTTGATTGAAGAAAACAAACCCTGTAATATTACTTTAGGTTCTATGGCAGTAAACGGTGGGGTTCAGGTGTTTATGTATGCTGATGATAAGCTGGTGTTCAACTGCTTTGACGGTGACGGTAAAGCGAATACCAACGAAGGCTATGTTTCCGTTTATGCCGGCGGCGGAGCTGTAATCGGAGCTTTTGAAGAAACAAAATTGGCTACTATTCCTGCGGGGGTTGCCATTGTGAGTGCCGATGATAAGCTTACCGCTCCCATTCCTGCTGTCATTTCTTTTGGCGAAAAAGCTTCCGAATATGTTGTAACATGGGGCAAAAATGATGTACATCAGGGTGAACTGACCGAATTACAGGCGGCAGGTGCTGCGGATTTCACCGGCTATCATCCTGTTGGAATTTATCCCGAAGCAGCAGTTACGGAGGAAGGCTATTTGCTTACTGAAGCAGATTATGACAAGTACATTGCAGCTTATGTAAAGGATGAAAAAGGAACGATTTTGTGTACTACCGATGCGTTTTTCTACGATACTGTGGAACTTGAAAAGAAAAAAATGATTATCCTTTTAGTGGATTGTGAATATTCTTATGTGTTCGGTGAAAAGGTTATGATTGACCCTGAGGATGCATGGATTGTTCCTACGGTTGAAAATGACAGAACCTTGGTTCCCATTCGTTTCATTTCTGAAAGTTTAGGTGCAGAAGTTGGTTGGGACGGAGAAACAGAATCTATCACAATCTCCCAAAACGATACTACAATTCAGATGCAGTTAGGCAAGAAAGAATATACTGTAAATGGTGAAACCAAAGAAATGGATGTGGAAGCGTTCACTATGAGGGACCGTACCATGGTTCCCCTGAGAGTAATTTCCGAAACCTTTGGCAAAAATGTATTCTGGGATGATAAGGGTCTGATTATCATCAGTGATGACGCACCTATTTGGGATTCTGTTGAAAATGCTGATATTATTGACGGAATCGTCGAAGCGATTAAAATTGTAGAATAATACAACTCATAAAACAAACCCCCGATTGCATAGATTGCATCGGGGGTATTTTTATGAAAAGACAATATTTTTTATTTATGTTTTTTATGACTGTTTTTGTTCTTTGGTGGTTCTGGTTTATGAAACACTACGCCATTTAATTTTTTTGTAAGATGCAATTTATTTATGATAGTATCATTTTCGTTTTCTTATCTATTAAAATTGTATGAAAAAAGCAAGTTTTGCGTATAGTAACAACAAAAAAGGTGAAAGAAAATGAAAAAAAGCGGAGAACAGATTGCTGTAAGCGGAGTTTTGCTGTTGTTGGGAGCGGTTATATTGGCACAGATATTTTTACTGCGGCCTGATACCCGCTCTGTTTTTACAAATGCTGATTTGTTCGAAGGAGTACCCAGCCTGACTGCAGCAGAAAGAAGAGCGCAGCTGACTCTGGAAACAGACAGACCGGAACCGGGAGTTTATGTGTTGGTAAACGGGAAAAAAACACAAAGTTTTTATAACAAAAAGATTACAATTTCTGTACAGGAGCACAGTTTGATTCAGATTAAAAAGGAAGGAGTTGATCATGCTGTAACCGTTGCGGTTACAGGGGTTTCGGATTTTGTCAAACGCAAAAATCTCAATGTAAAAGTAGGAGGAAAAGAAAAAAATTTTTGCATTGGACGAATTTTATTTCAATAAACTACTTGCGTTTTTTAAAAAAATGTTGTATAATAGAACGGCACGGTAATTTTAAACTTGTTTTGACAAAATATCTGTTATTTTTCGGAGGCTAAAGTGAGTTATGGCGAAAGTTGCGATTGATGGTCCTGCAGGTGCAGGTAAAAGCACCATTGCAAAGGCTGTAGCAAAAGAGTTAGGTTGGATTTATGTGGATACGGGAGCTATGTATCGGGCAATTGGTCTGGTGGCTTTAAGACAGGGAATTGTCATTAAAGAACAAATTCCCGAGGTTGAGAAATTACTTCCGGAAATTGAACTTCGGTTACGATACGAAAACGGCGTCCAGAAAATTTTGTTAAACGGCGAGGATGTAAGCGAAGCAATTCGCACTCCGCAAGTTTCTGTTGCTGCATCCGATGTTTCTGCAATTCCCGCTGTAAGAGCAGCAATGCTCACCCAACAGAGAAACATTGCAGAACAGGAAAATGTGGTAATGGACGGCCGTGATATCGGAACGGTTGTGCTTCCCGATGCAGATGTGAAGTTATTTGTAACAGCATCTTCTTATGCACGTGCGGAACGCCGTTGCAAGGAACTGGCTGAAAAAGGTCAACAGGTTGAGTTTTCTCAAGTTTTAAAAGATATTGAATACCGCGACAAGCAGGATTCCGGCAGAGCAGTAGCTCCGTTGAAACAGGCGGAGGATGCGGTTTTGGTGGATACCACCGAACTGACTTTGGAGCAATCCATCTCAACTGTACTGAACCTTGTCCGGACCAAACTGTAAAGAGGGTGTCGTTGTGTTTTACCGGATTGCAAAGACCGTTGTCAGCATGTATTTGAGATTGCTGTTCCGTGTGGAGGTAAAGGGAAATATTCCAAAGGCAGGAGGCTGTTTGATTTGTCCAAATCATACCAGCTATTATGATCCGGCGGTGGTGGCTGCATTTAGCGATCGTCAGTTGACCTTTATGGCAAAACAGGAATTGTTTTCTTCTCCCTTATTCGGATGGTTAATCCGAAGTTTGGGTGCGTTCCCTGTGAATCGAGATACCAACGGCTTAAGTGCCGTAAAAACCACACTTTCTATTTTGAAGCAAGAGAAGGCAACCTTGATTTTTCCTGAAGGGAAGCGGAATAAAACCGGAAAGAGAATTGCGCCTAAGGCAGGATCGGTTATGATTGCACTAAGAGCACAGGTGCCGATTATTCCGGTAGGAATTAAAAGTACATTCCGTCCATTTACCAAGCTTACAATTACTTATGGGGAACCGGTTACTTTTGAGGAGTACTACGGTAAACGGCTGGAAGGAGAACAGTTAGACAAGCTGACAAATCAGTTGATGGATCAAATTTTAATGCTGGCGGAGGCGGAACAATGAAGCTAACGTTGGCGAAAACAGGCGGTTTTTGTTTTGGAGTAAACCGTGCAGTAGGAATTGTCTATGAAAAGATAGAGCAAAATCAAAAAATATGCATGTTAGGTCCTATTATTCATAATCCTCAAGTGGTAAAAGATCTGGAGGACAAGGGTGCGATTGTGATTGACTCCCTTGAGGAAGTACCGGATAAAGAAACCTCGGTGGTCATCAGGGCTCACGGAGTTCCGAAATCCGCATACGACCTTATGGAACAACAGGATATTTCATATATTGATACAACCTGTCCCTTTGTGAAAAAAATTCACAAAATTGTGCAGGAGCATGAGAAAATGGGGGAACAGATTGTAATTGTGGGGGACAGCACCCATCCTGAGGTAATCGGGATAAACGGCTGGTGCAATAATACGGCTGTTATTTTAGATTCTCCCCAACAAGCAGAGGAATTGGATTTTACCAATAAAAATCTTTGCATTGTAGCACAGACAACACTGAACAGAACATTGTGGGAGCAAGTGTTACATGCATTAAACCCTTGGAATCCAAAGGTGTTTGACACAATTTGTAATGCTACAAAGGAACGGCAAACCGAAGCGAAAGAATTGGCAAAGCAGTCGGATGCCATGATCGTAATTGGTGGAAAAAACAGTTCCAACACAAAAAAATTAGCGGATATTTGCGGAAAATTTTGCCCCACATATCTGATTGAACAGGCAGATCGGTTGCCCGATATACCTGACGGAAACATTGGTATTACCGCAGGCGCATCAACACCTGCGTATATAATAAAGGAGGTTGTTCAGAAAATGGCAACAGAAAACACATCAGCTCAAGCAGAATTGAATTTTGCAGATGAGTTGGAAAAATCATTCAAAACTTTAAATACAGGGGATATTGTAAGGGGGACTGTAATCAGTATTACGCCCACTGAGGTTTATGTTGACCTCGGCGCAAAATCTGATGGCTTTATCCCTGTAGGAGAATTGAGTGAACAACCGGATATACGTCCGGAAGACATCGTAAAGGTTGGCGACGAAATTGATGTATTCGTTGTTCGCGTAAATGATGTAGAGGGCACAATTCAGTTGTCCAAGAAAAAGGTTGCCAGCATTCAGGGCTGGAAAGAAATCGAACAGGCTATGGGAGAAAACAAGGATCTGAAAGGTCATGTAATTGATGTTGTAAACGGTGGCATGATCATGGTTGTTAATGGAACGAGAGTGTTTGTTCCTGCTTCCTTGGCTAGTGATCGCTTTATGAGAGATTTATCTCCCTTGGTTGGTCAGGAACTGCCCGTTCGTATTATTGACATGAACCCCAGACGCCACAAAGTGGTAGGCTCTGTTAAGGCAATTCTGATGGAAGAAAAGGAAACAAAATCCAAGGAATTGTGGAGCGAAATTGAAATTGGCAAAAAGTATCAGGGTGTTGTCAAATCCATTACCAGCTTCGGTGCTTTTGTAGATATCGGCGGTGTTGATGGTTTGATTCATATTTCTGAACTTTCTTGGAGAAGAATCAAGCATCCTTCTGAAGTCATGAAGGTTGGAGATATTGTTGATACCTATATCATAGATTTCAATCAGGAAACCGGTAAGATTTCTCTGGGTTACAGAGATCCTGAGGACAATCCTTGGAAGAAGGTTGAACAGTATAATGCAGGGGATGTCATTACCTGTAAAGTCGTTCGTCTGGTACCCTTTGGTGCATTTGTAGAGGTTGTTCCCAACGCTGATGGCTTGATTCACATTTCTCAAATTGCTGATCATAGAATCGGTAAGCCTTCCGATGTTCTGAGCGTTGGTCAGGAGGTTCAGGCCAAAATTTTGGAAATTGATCCGGAAAAACAGAAAATCAGCCTGAGCATCCGTGCTCTGATTGAACCGGCAGAAGCTCCTGTTGATGAAGAAGCGGTTGCAGAAAAATCTGTTGAAGCAGTTTCAGAAGAAGCTGTAGAGACTGTTGAAGAATAATTAGAAAAATAAGACGTTTTTCCTTTTTGCGAAAAACGTCTTATTTTTAAAAAAATCTCTTTACTTTTATCTATATTTGTTATATAATAAGATAAAAGGATAAAAAGAGGACAACAGTCATTCACAGTTGATTATCAGATTATAGAATGTATGCTGTAGGGTTCTGTTATTTGTTCTATATTGTTGCAATCCAACAAAAAATATACAAGAAAAAAAGAAACGGAGAAAAGAAAAATGAAAAAAATCAGTATTGCAGTTTTGTTATGCGCAGTGTTAGTACTTGGAACGGTTACCGCTTTCGGGGCGTCAAGCTTTCCTGATTTGCCTGAAGACCATTGGGCATATGATGCGGTCAGCAAATTGGTGGAAGAAAAGACAGTAAGTGGGACACCAGAAGGCTATTTTGAACCTGATAAAAAGGTTACCCGTGCAGAATTCGTCCGCATGATTGGAAAAACCGAGAAAAAGAGAAATAAGGATTTTGCTGATGTAACACCGGAACATTGGAGCTATGAGTATGTTATGTTTTCCGGCGTGGAAGGAGATAATAACAACTGTTTTTATCCAGATGAACCTATGACCCGCGGGGATGTTATTTCTATTTTGTGGAACCGTGCAGGAAGTCCCAAGGGAATTGCAGCTCCTTCTATTATTACCGATCAGGCAGAAAATAAAGATGCTGTAGCATGGATTTATATGTATGGTGTTATGATTGGTGATGACGGAATCAATCTTCGTTTAGAGGACGGTATTTCAAGAGCTGAAGTTGCATCCTTGATTATTCGTTCCAGAGCCATTGATACCAATAGTCAGCCCAAAGAATTTTCTTCCATGGTGTCTGATGACATTCTAAAGAAGGTGTTTGATGGTACTGCTTTATTTGATCGGGAATATGACCCTAATGCAACTGTAACCAATGGGGAATTGGCCTGTGCTGCTATTCGTCTGGCATCAGAGGAAAATAATTTGACCTATAGTAAATTTCATGCAGAAACTCCTTTTGAACATAAATACGCCAAGGAATTATATGTGCTTGGGAAGAACTGCTTAGGGGACGATGTGATCAATGCTGCTTTTATCGACCAACCTGCGAACAATCAGAATATGATTGCATCCCTCACTTTTGGTATGATTAAAAAAGGGCATAGTACAATCACATATGATACCACTAGCCCCATTTATGCGGATGTTGCTGAAATGGAAAAAAATTCTGCATATACTTGCTTAACTTATGCAAATACAAAGAATATTGCTTTGTATTCAGACCGCAATATCCGTCCTGAACAGGCTGCTACCATGCATGATATCGCTTTGGTTCTGTTACAGTTGGATCATATGATTGGCAGTCAGACTGCATATACCACTACATGGGATACGAATGAAGCTACGGGTATATATGATATGTCTTTAGAACAAAATCCTGAAAAATATCCTGAAACTGCCCAGTATTTTCGCTGTATTTTAGAGGATATGCCTTCTGATGTTTATGCAGTGCAATTTTTCAATATGCCTTCATTTGCAGAAAGCACGGAACGGAATCCCATTGATCTTTACCATTTTTCACGGGAATTTGGCGGTATGTTTGTAAGCCGTTTGAATCAGGAAACCAAGAGAATTCATGACGAGTTGGGTATCGATGTTCAGTTTACCTATTATTCCTCTCTGGTTACTAACCATAAAACTGGATTTACCAGCCGTGTAAAACTGAGTGTGAAGAATATGAATGGAAAGAGCGGTACTTATCATCAGTTGTTCAACACAACCGAGGGTCAGGATCAAACCTTGACAAACGGAACAGAATTATTTATTGATGTAAGTTTGGATTATGCACTTTCTTCTGACCCGTCCATGCCTGTTATTTACGGACCTGTGATTACAAAAGTGAAATAAAATATGAAGTAAGGGTGGCGATAAGCCACCCTCAGCTTGATGACAAAGTCATCAAGCTGAGCAGACGCTGAAAAACGAAGTGTATATTTTGTCAAAACGAATCGCAGACAG
>JAZURC010000056.1:0-15789 GCA_045606005.1 Clostridia bacterium | reverse complement strand
TCAAATCTTCTATTGATGATAGATGGTTATTAATAAAATAATTAATATTTTTATTTATATATTTATTACAGTCGTCTTGTACACCACCTCGTTCTTCAGATACACCAGGAGGTGAGTCATCAGGAATACTGTCGGTAGTGTTTTCTGTAACCTCATCATCTTCATCGGTGGTTTTTACACACACCACATAGAGATTTGATGCAGCACCTCCGGACTTTTTCTCTCGGTTCTCTTTTGTAATTATTCCGTATTCAATTAGATTCTTAATTCCATTCTTTGCCTTTGATAAACTCATTCCGGTTTCTCTTGCGATAGTTTCGTAAGAGGGGTAGCAGGATGAGTTACATCCTGATAGTTTCATCAGGTAACAAAGGATACGAAATTCATATACATCAAGTCTTGAGTCGTTAATAAATTCGTTAGGGATTATTGTGAAGTTTCCATTTAGTTTCATTAAAGTTTTCCTCCTTAAATTCAAATAAAAAAACACAGAGTAGAAAATTTACTCTGTGCTTTGGAATTGATATTGAATTTAGGGTGAGGGTTCAAATCTTTCAAAAATACTATTGAGAGTAACAAATTTGTTCTCGAAAAAATTTGAACTTAAAACCTCCAAAAACCGCATAAAAAAGCGAGATGACACTACTGACAGTAATATCATCTCGCTATTATGGCTGCGAGAGAAGGATTCGAACCCTCACAAAGTGAGTCAGAGTCACTCGTGCTACCCTTACACAATCTCGCAATAACAAATAATATTATACGATAAAAACCATGTTTTGTCAAGCACTTTTTTTATTTTTTTCAATTTTTTTGATTTCATTCAAAAACAGAAACATTCAATTTTGCCAATGAATTTGTTGTTCCCGTATGGTGGGATAACAAGCAAGGCTCTCCCCTTCCAGATTTTCCTTTCTCATATCTACGGCAGTGATTCCGCTGTTTTCATAAGTGGTATAGTAATAAATCCCTTTCTCTGTATTACAGCAAGAGGAATATACTGTTCTTTCAAGCATCCCGTTTTTCAGTCTGACACACCCTTTTTGCTGCTCCACCGACTTTAAAATATGAAAAAACTGGCTGATTTCTTCAGAAGGCTCACAAAGGGAATGTTCCTTGACAAACACCCCTTTTACAAAACGGGAAACGGAGGACAAATCCCCCGGCAACCCAAAAGCACCCAATCCGCGGCTGTAAGGTTGTTCTTCGTTTTCTTGGGGTGACAAATTCTTAAAATTCTGTAACAACAGAAGCTGGGTTTCAAAGGGAGGATTGTTGGTCAGCACCCCTACAGGATTTTTATATAGCTTTAGTCCCTCTTGTAAGGGCTCTACCGTAACGGATTCCTTTTTGTCGCTTAACAGCCAATGCAGAGGCGTAACAGGCAAGTCCTCATTAAATGAAATATGGGAAAGCTGAATAGAATTAAGCAATTCAACCGCCTGTGGAGTATTTTTGCACTGACTCAGAACAAAGGGAATCAGTTCAAAGGGGGCAACCCCTGAATTTCGGGGAAAATAATAGGCATTTCCCGGGAAATGAAGCCCTGCCATACTAAGCCCATGCTCGTTGGTTGCATCATAATATAAAGGATATCCGTCTACCACATACGCCACTCCAATCATGGCATAATGGTGTTTGCTTTTTTGAGCGTTTCCAAAAGAGAAAGGAAACTGTCTTGGTGTTACAGTTACCGATTCCTCATAAGAATATTCCAAGTCAAGATTTCTGCCAAAATAATGGTCCTGTCCCAAAAACGAAATTGCTGTACACATAAAAATACTCCCTTTTCTTCCTATTATAAAAAGATTCCTCATTTCATTCGGAACAACTTTGTGGGGTCATTCCAAACGGAGTGAAGAATCTTTTTCCTAATGCTTGGGCTTTGGTTTAAACAAAACTGCCACAAGCCAACCAAAAATAACAGCGGCGGAAATCCCTCCGGCTGTAGCGGTCAGTCCTCCGGAAAAAACGCCAATCAATCCCTTTTCACCAATGGTTTTTACCGTTCCCTTCGCCAACGTATATCCAAATCCGGAAATAGGCACTGTTGCTCCTGCTCCTGCAAACTGAACCAAGGGTTCGTACAACCCTAACATGGTAAGGAAAACACCTGCAACCACAAACCCTGTTAAAATTCTTGCAGGGGTCAGCTTGGTATAATCAATCAGCAGTTGCCCGATAACGCAAATAAGACCGCCAACCACAAAGGCTTTCAGATACTCCATTTGTTTCACCTCAATGGAAGTATCCCCTCTTTCATTCCCTTTTATACCTATCTGGGAATCAAAATTTTTTGCCCGGTCACAAGAGTTCCTTCCCCCAGCTTGTTGGCTTTGATGATACTGTCACGGGTTACGCTGTACCGCTTGGCAATATTCCACAGGGTATCCCCTTTTTGAACAAAGCAAATGACAAGGGAAGGTCTTGTTTCATTACACTCTGTGTGATCCGCCTCTTCAGCCATTACAATACAAGGAATCTGACCCGTTTTTACAGCAGTTCCTTCTATATAAATAACACCTCTGATTTCCACCTCATCAGCAGACAGCAAATGATAGGAAAAATGACCGGTACTGACCTTTATATCCCCACGGTTCATCTCTCCTTCCAACTCTTGTGAAAAAGTCAGTTCTTTGGTCAGACTGCAATAATCTCCTTCCGAACTTTGATAAAGAATTGTGACACAGCATTTTCCTTCCACCCTTGTTTTTTCATTGTGGCAGGAAACCGCTTCCATCCATACGGAAGGCTCCATAAAATAAATTCTGGCAATAGGTGGTTGGTCTTTGCAAAATGCATTTTCCCGAATTGCGATTTCCTTTGATGCAGCGGGATGCAATTCAGAAAAACATAAGGTATCACAGGAACATTCCAACGGAAACTCTGTACAAAACAAATCCTCCACAAGCTCTGTTTTTTCTTTGAGCACAGCCCGAATCTGTACAAATATTTTTGCATCTGCAAACAACAGCCTCATGTCCCCATCGCTATCCTCGTCGGCTTTGATTTGTAACCCTGATAAATAAAGGGTAGAATCATCTTCCATCTCCTCTGTAACCCCTATCGCATCCACCACTTCGGTAAAGGGAATCACATGCTCTGCATATTCTGTTGTTTCTTCTATACTATAATAGAAGAAACTCACTACAATTTCCCCTTTTATCATTGCCTTGTTGGTCATGAGTCTTACTTCAGGCTCTCTGATTTTCCCTTCGCAAAATAAAATTCTGTGAATGTCAGGAAGAGAACCGTTCAGCTCCGTTTGCTCTCTGACTGCCAAAACCTGATCCAAGGAAACATGGTCTTTCATATAGGTGGCAGGATGGTACTTCATTTCCGTTTCGCAGTCAGCCTCACACCCTGTCAGCACCCGATAAGTACAATCCTCAGAAAATTGTTTTCTGATACATACCGTCACTTTAAGATTCAGTTTCCTTGAATGATATAAATAATAGGAAACTTCTCCTACCTCTGCCTGAGCATCAATAAATAACGGTTCCCCCTCCATGCGAACAGTATGCTGAAACGGGAGTGTGGTATGGATCGCCTCCATTCCTGTCCCTTCTGCCGGCTGATAAAGAATATGGGCATACACCGTTCCGCTGAATGTAGTACGGTCACCGCCGGACTCTTTCGATTCAATGGCACAGGAGGTTTTAATCAAAAGCACCTTTCCAATATCCCCCTGTACATCCGGAACAATTACATCCTCCTCTGTTGTTTCCGCTGAAACCTCCCGAGCACGGATTTGGTTCAGCGTAATATCTTGATACTTTGCTTCAAACGCCATTGCGTTCCCTCCTTCACCAATTCTGTAATCATTCTATGCCCGTCCTGTGAAAAATATGAACAAAAAAATGGAAAGTTCTTGCCACTTACTGCCCTTTTGTGTTATAATAGATGTAACAAAAAAAATCACAAATTTTTTCTATTATATTTAAATAGAAGAAACTCGAACTGGAGAGCAAACTATGGATCAAAAAAACATCAGAAATTTTTGCATTATTGCCCATATTGACCACGGAAAATCCACTTTGGCAGATCGACTTTTGGAAATCACAGGGGATGTCAGTCAAAGAGAGATGGAACAGCAGCTTCTTGACAATATGGATTTAGAGCGGGAAAGAGGAATTACCATTAAAGCCCGTGCCGTCCGTTTGGTCCACAAGGCAAAGGACGGAGAAGAATATATCCTGAATCTGATTGACACACCGGGACATGTTGACTTTAATTATGAAGTTTCCCGTTCTCTTGCCGCCTGTGAGGGTGCTATTTTGGTTGTGGATGCAGTGCAGAGTATTCAGGCACAAACCCTTGCAAACACTTACCTTGCGGTGGATCATGGATTGGAGTTACTGCCTGTCATCAACAAGATTGATTTGCCCAGTGCGCGCCCGGATTATGTAAAAGAAGAAATTGAAAATATCATTGGAATTGAAGCAACAGACGCTCCGTTAATTTCTGCTAAAAACGGAATCGGAATTGACGAGGTTTTAGAGCAAATTATACAAAAAATTCCCGCTCCCCAAGGAGACAAAACCAAACCCCTTCAGGCATTGATTTTTGACTCCTATTATGATGCTTATAAAGGGGTCATTGTATATGTAAGAGTGGTAGAGGGAACCTTACAATCCGGTGATATGATTCGGATGATGGCAACGGATAAAACCTTTGAAGTAGTGGAGGTTGGTTACTTAAAAGCAAACGGTACTGTACTGTCCGATCAACTGTCCGCCGGCGAGGTTGGATACATTGCCGCTTCTATCAAAACCATGTCTGACACCCGTGTAGGTGACACGGTTACCACTGCAAAGAACGGAGCACCGGAGCCTTTGCCCGGCTATCAGCAAGTAAATCCCATGGTTTTCTGCGGAATTTATCCGGCTGACGGTGCAAGGTATGATGATTTAAGAGAAGCTTTGTTAAAATTGCAGTTAAACGATGCCTCTCTGGTGTTCGAACCGGAAACCTCTCTTGCGCTGGGATTTGGTTTTCGATGCGGATTTTTAGGACTCTTGCACATGGAAATCATTCAGGAACGGCTGGAACGGGAATATAATCTGGATCTGGTTACCACCGCACCCAGTGTAATCTATAATGTATATAAAACCAACGGTGAAATGGTGGAAATTTACAATCCGGCAAATCTTCCTCCCGCAGCAGAAATTGACCATATTGACGAGCCTATGGCAAGGGCTGTTATTATGACTCCCACTGACTATGTGGGCAACATTATGGAGCTTTGTCAGGAGCGTCGCGGTATTTTTAAGGATATGCAATATATTGATACTGACCGTGCAAGTCTTCACTATATCTTGCCGTTAAATGAAATTATCTATGATTTTTTTGACACCTTAAAATCCCTATCACGGGGATATGCTTCCTTTGACTATGAACTGTCCGATTATCAACCCTCTAAATTGGTAAAACTGGACATTTTGTTGAACGGAGATATGGTGGATGCCATGTCCTTCATCGTTCACGAAGAAAAAGCCTATGCACGGGGACGGAGAATTGCAGAAAAATTAAAGGAAGTCATCCCCAGACAGTTGTTTGAAATTCCCATTCAGGCAGCAATCGGCAGTAAAATCATTGCACGGGAAACAGTAAAAGCAATGAGAAAAGATGTACTTGCCAAGTGCTACGGCGGTGACATTACCAGAAAGAAAAAATTACTGGAAAAACAGAAGGAAGGAAAGAAACGGATGCGTCAGGTGGGCAGTGTAACGGTTCCTCAGGAAGCCTTTATGTCTATTCTGAAGCCCGATTGATCATTGTTATGAAAGGACTTTATCTTCACATTCCCTTTTGCAAATCAAAATGCCCTTATTGCGACTTTAATTCCTATACAGGAAAAGAAGAACTGATGCAGGAATATGTGTCTGCTATGATAGAGCATATTCGTCAAAGCAAAGAACAAATTCCAAATCAATTCGACACAATTTTTATTGGCGGTGGTACCCCCACCGCCCTTTCTGACTCTTTACTGAACGAATTGCTTCAAAATTTGCGAAATCTTTTTCCGGATAACGTATCTGAATTTACCGTTGAAGCAAATCCCAAAACTCTGACTTTGGAAAAACTTCGAATTCTTAGAGAATACGGCGTGAATCGTATGAGCTTAGGGTTGCAGGCGTGGCAGGATTCTTTATTAAAAAAAATAGGCAGAACCCATACAAGAGCAGATTTTCTGGAAAGCCTGGAGATGATTTTTGCCTCCGGCATCAACAACATGAATGCCGATGTCATGTACGGATTACCGGAACAAACGATTGACGACTGGGCTGAAACCCTGGAAGGCTTAGCCGCTTTGGAGTTACCCCATATTTCCTGTTACTCTCTTACCATCGCGGAGGGGACACCCTTTTCTCAAAAGCTCCCTGCTCCCTTACCCGATGAAGATACGGAACGGGAAATGAATCATTTGTCGAAAAGGTTTTTGTCAAAAAAAGAGATTTTTCCCTATGAAATCTCAAATTACGCGAAGGCAGGTTACGAGTGCAAGCACAATCTGATTTACTGGAAGGGTCAGGAATATGCCGCCTTCGGTGCCGGTGCAAGCGGATACCTGAATCAAATCCGATATACATGGGAGGAAAATCCTGAAAGCTACATTCGTCACATCCGTGAAAATTCCATAGAACCGTCCACAAAAGAACGGGTTACCGATTTATTGGGAGAAAGCATTATCCTTCGATTGCGATTAACTGAGGGAGTTAACCTGATAGAAATGGAACAACAATTCGGCTCTGATTGGATAAACCCCTACGAAGATGTTCTTCAAAAGCATATTGCAAGCGGTTTATTGCAAAAAAACGAGCACAATTTTGCTTTGACCGACCATGGTTTTGATCTTGCCAATTATGTCATGGCAGACTTTCTGTAAAGGGACGAATTTTAAGACGATTTAAGACGCCTTTTTATCTCCCTGTATCCTAATAGCTTTTTTGAAATTCGAGTCTTATTTGACCAATTTTGGGGGTGTTTTTGAAACACCCCCTTTTTACATCCTAATTTTTTCCATATTTTGTGTAATATTTTCCAATTATTTCAAAATAATGGTATTTTTTCGCCCCTTTTTCAAAAAAAATTAAAAAAATTTTTTGTTTTCTCAATACCGCATAGTTCCTGTGTTTTTCGTCACAGTCGAGCAACCTTTTTGAAACAAATTCGTAACAAAGGGGTTGACAAAACCCCCTCCTTTGGTTTATAATACGCATTGTTCGAAAAAAACGACAGGAGGTCAAAGTTATGTTGCAGAACAAAACGGCATCCTTGCACAGAGTATTTTGTTGTGTAATTGCCGTCATTGTACTTCTGCTGAGTATGATGATCACAACCGGTTTTACCACGATCAAACATGTTACGATTGATGACGGATCGGGAGAACTCAGAACTGCTGTTACCATGAAAGGAACAGTAAGTGCTATTTTAACAGAGCAAAACATTAAAATTAAAAAAGGTGATATTGTAACACCCGCATTAAATTCTAAAGTATTGCGGGACCAGCAGATTTCCATTCAGAGAGCAGCACAGGTGGTAATGACCATTGACGGTGCATCCACCACATATTACTCCGTTGCTCCCACAGTAGGCGAATTCTTAGATGAAGCCAACATTGTTGTTGGTGAACACGACGGATTCAATGCTACTATGGCTGACGCCATAAAGCCCGGAATGAAGCTTACCATCGACCGTGTCAATGAGTATCGCTACACTGTTGATGAAGCCATTCCATTTGTTGTAAAAGAAAGCACAACCTATGCCCTTCCCAAAGGTGAATACAATGTTGTTCAGCAGGGGCAGGCAGGGGTTCTGCAAAAGCAGTATGTTGCCCGTTATGAAAACGGAGTTAAGGTTTCGGAAGAATTGATCAGTGAAGCCGTTACCCAACAGCCTGTTGATGAAGTAAGAGAAACAGGACTTTTGGATGTGGTTTCTACCACAGCAGGTAATATTGCTGTTCGTTCCACCCATTACATGCATGCAACAGGATATGACATTGGATACGAAAGCTGCGGAAAGCTTCCGGGTGATCCTCTTTACGGAATTACCGCTACCGGCATCCGTGCATCCTATGGTGTTGTAGCAGTAGACCCCAGAGTGATTCCTTTAGGCTCCAAGCTGTTCATTCAGACTGCTGACGGTTCCTTTACCTACGGATATGCCTTAGCGGCAGATACCGGTGGAGCAATCAAGGGAAATAGAATTGATTTGTGCTTTGATTCCCGACAGGATGCTCTGAATTTTGGCAGACGCGATGTTGTTGTCCATGTTTTAAACTAAACTGAACACATAATGAACGGGTCATTCAGATCCGTTCATTTTTCCGTTTACAAAAAGGAGAATGAACATGAACCCTTTAGCAAATCCGAAAATCATCAAACACATTATGCAAAAAAACGGTCTGCAATTCAACAAACGCTACGGTCAGAATTTTTTGACAGACGAAAGTGTGTTGCATACCATTGCAGAAGGTGCCCGTATTTCAGATAAAAATGTTCTGGAAATCGGACCGGGATTGGGAACTCTTACTTGGGAGCTTGCCTCCCGTGCAAGCAAGGTAGTCTCTGTTGAAATTGACAAAGGACTGACTGAAGTTCTGGCAGATACCTTGCAGGAATTTGACAATGTCACGGTACTCCATCAGGATATTTTAAAAACCGATTTACAAAAGTTGGTGAAAGAAGAATTCGGAGGAACACCCCCTACCCTTGCAGCCAATCTGCCCTATTACATTACCACGCCAATTATCATGTATTTACTGGAATCGGGGATTCCTTTCCCCAACATTGTCATTATGATTCAAAAAGAGGTGGCAGAGCGCATTACCGCAACCCCCGGCGGTAAGGATTATGGTGTACTGACCATTGGGGTTAACTTTTACGCTGAACCTGAAATTCTTTGTCATGTTCCGGCTGAATCTTTTGTGCCTGCTCCAAATGTAGATTCTGTGGTCCTTTCCCTTACTCCAAGACCTCATCCTACTTGCAAGCCTCAGAATCAGAAAGCATTTTTCACAGTAGTGAAAGCGGCATTTGCTCAGCGGAGAAAAACACTGCTAAACTCCCTTTGCGGTGCAGGTTGTTTCACAGGAACGAAGCAGGACATTGCTGCATCCGTTTCGGAAGCCGGAATCGATGCAGGACTTCGGGGGGAATCTCTTTCTATGGAGCAGCTTTGCACTTTGGCGGATGTTTTTTGCAAAAATAAGCTAATTTAAAATAACTTGTTACACTTTTTTTGGTTTTTTTGTATAATTTTTCTTGAAAAACAGAAAAATTTCAAAAAACCATTTACTTTTTTTTGATTTTGTAGTATAATAAAACCAAATAGCGCTTTAACGAAAGGAGTTTTTATTATGACTAACAATAAAGCTGTACTCGCATGGCTGGAAGAAATGAAAGCTATGACCAATCCGGATCAAGTAATCTGGTATACCGGTTCTGCTGAACAGAAAGCAGAATTGACAAAGCAAGCCATCGCAGAAGGAACTTTGATTGAACTCAATCAGGAAAAGCTGCCCGGCTGCTATCTGCATAGAACAAAAGAAAATGACGTAGCCCGTGTGGAAGACCGTACCTTCATTTGCACAAGCAACAAAGAAGATGCTGGTCCTATCAATAACTGGATGGCTCCCGCCGATGCATATAAAATGCTGGGCGATTTATACAAGGATTCCATGAAAGGCAGAACCATGTATGTCGTTCCCTTCATCATGGGTGTTCCCGGTTCTCCCTTTGCGAAAGTGGGTATTGAGCTGACTGACAGTATCTATGTTGTACTGAACATGGATATTATGACCCGTGCAGGCAATGTGGCTCTGGAAGAACTTGGTGACAGTGATGATTTCACCAAGTGTCTGCATGCAAGCAAGGATATTAACGCTGATGACAGATATATTGTTCACTTCCCTGAAGACAACACCATTTGGAGCATTAATTCCAACTATGGCGGTAATGTTTTGCTG
Source organism: Clostridia bacterium (assembly GCA_045606005.1). Taxonomy (GTDB): domain Bacteria; phylum Bacillota; class Clostridia; order HGM11514; family HGM11514; genus SIG438. The sequence goes on along the minus strand of JAZURC010000056.1, from coordinate 5,816 downwards.
GGTAAAAAGTGTCTGGCTCTGAGAATTGCAAGCTATTTGGGTAAACAGGAAGGCTGGATGGCAGAACACATGCTCATCTTAGGTCTGGAAAATCCCAAGGGTGAAAAGCACTATATTGCAGCTGCATTCCCCAGTGCTTGCGGTAAGACCAATCTGGCAATGCTGATTCCTCCTCTGTCCGGTTACAAAGTAACCACAGTGGGTGACGATATTGCATGGTTAAGAGTTGGTGAAGACGGAAGATTGTGGGCTGTAAACCCCGAAGCAGGTTTCTTCGGTGTTGCTCCCGGAACCTCCTCTAAGACAAACAAAAATGCTCTGGAAACAACCATGAGCAATACTATTTTCACAAATGTTGCCTTAAAGCCTGACGGTACTGTTTGGTGGGAAGGCATGGACGGCGATGTTCCCGAAGAATGCATCGACTGGAAGGGTAACCCCTGGACAAAGGAAATGGGCGAACAAGGCGTGAAAGCCGCTCATCCCAACTCCAGATTTACCGCTCCTGCGGCTCAATGCCCCTGCATTTCTCCTGAATTTAGCAGTCCTGCAGGTGTGCCGATTTCTGCTATCGTATTCGGTGGAAGACGGGCAAAGACCGCTCCCCTGGTATATCAGTCCTTTAACTGGCAGCACGGTGTATTTGTTGGTGCTACCATGGCTTCTGAAACTACTGCTGCTGCTGCAGGTGCAGTTGGTGTTATCAGACGCGACCCCATGGCTATGCGTCCCTTCACCGGTTACCACATGGGTGACTACTTCAAGCATTGGCTGGAAATGGGCAAAAAGATTCCCAATGCCCCCAAGATTTTCCATGTTAACTGGTTTAAACAGAACGATCAGGGCAAGTTTATTTGGCCCGGATTTGGTGACAACCTCCGCGTCCTGAACTGGATTCTGGATCGTTGCGACGGTAAGGTTGATGCAACCGAAACCGCAATCGGTTATCTGCCAAAAGCAGAAGATTTGGACATTTCGGGTCTGAATTTGTCTGATGAAGTAATGGCAGAATTACTGTCCGTTGACAAAGAAGCTTGGTTGGAAGATGTTGCAAATCAGAAAGAATTCTTTGCACCACTGGGTGACAGAATGCCTGCTGAACTGAAGGAAGAACAGGCTGCATTGGAAGCAAGACTGTCCAAATAATAAGAATTTTCAAAAAGGCAATCACGATTGTGGTTGCCTTTTTTCTGTCTTTCAAGCAAAATGATTTGACAGTTTTTTTCTTTTATGGTATAATAACCTTATGCTATAGGAAAGGATTTTGTCAACATGAAACGACGACACATTTTTTTCTCTGTTTTGGGGATTTTCATTATTGCCGTGGTAGCACTTGCCGCAAGCAAGGGCTTTTTTTCTAACCCTGCCTATTTTATGGAACGGTTGACTCATAAAGCACAACAAAAATACTACGCATTGACAAAATCGGAGCCTGAAATTCAGGAAGAAATCATTACCACTGCCGACCATCATAAGGTATTGTTGGATCATCCCAAAGGCTACAGTGTTGCTTTCCCTGAAAATATGAGCTTTGACCGTTCTATTGCTCCTGAGCAAATCAAAGCTTATAACGATACGGCAACGGTTGTTGTCACCCGTGAATGGGCACCTTACGAGGATGTATTTTACTTTATTGACAATTATCTGAACAATTATTACTTGAACGAAACCTTTATTACAGAAAATAATATTACCATTGAGCGGAATGAAACCTTTCAAATGAAAAACGGTGCCAGAGCACAAGTGATTTCTCTCACCCGCGCCCCTGCACAAGGTTCCAAGGTAGTTCAAAACGCATACACCTACTTTTTTGTGGAATCCATGACAGGAAAGCAGGCATTTTTCCGTATGATGTTTAAAGGGCAAAGCCACGAAGAACTGAACCCAATGGTGGAAGAAGCCATTGCCTCCTTTGAGGAAATCCCCATTAAGGGCGGAAATGTGTTCCACGCTGATTTTTCTCCCGTCATTCCTGAGAATTGGAACAAAGAAACCTTAGAGCTTTATCAATCCGTAAAAACCTCAAAGGATATGAAATGGGGTTTATTTGTTGACGGTTCTTATACCGACGATAAAAAATATCAATGGTTTGATGATTTAGAAAAGAAGGTTGACTATAATTTTGACTTTAGTCTTCATTATGTCAATTTAAATCACGGCTTTCCTGTGGAAGAATTGCAAAGGATGTATGAAAAAGGAAAGTTGACAGAACTCACCTTACAAATTTCTTATCATGCCAATGATAATTTGTTTGGAAAAAACATCAATCTGGATTTATATGACGGAGTTTGTGATGAAGAAATTCGTGAATTTGCCCGAGGTGCAAAAGAGTTTGGTCACCCCTTCCTGTTCCGATTAAACAACGAAATGAATAGCGATTGGGTGAACTATTCCGGTGTTGCCGCTCTTTCCGACCCTGACATTTTCATTGACAACTGGCGAAGAATTTATCGGATTTTTGAAGAAGAAGGGGTTGACAATGCCATCTGGATTTTCAATCCCAACGCAGAGGACTGCCCTCCTTGTCATTGGAACTCCTACATTTCCTATTATCCCGGAAATGAATATGTTCACATGATTGGACTGACAGGATATAACACCGGTACCTATTATGCAGAGCTATATCACGAAAAATGGCGTACCTTTGACGAAATTTACAGAGAGCCTTATGATAAGTACATGAATGTATTTTCCGAGTTCCCCTTTATCATTACCGAATTTGCGTCAAGCTCCAAGGGCGGCGATAAAGCGGCATGGATTACAGAAATGTTTACTTCTATCAAAGAGTATCCAAATATCAAAATGGCTCTTTGGTGGTCCAGCGCTGACTACGATATGCGGGAAGAGTTTTACAAAACCTTAGCCCGCCCCTACTGGTTGGACGAAACAGAAGAAACCACAAAGGCATTTCGTGAAGGGGTCAAAGAATACAAATAAACAGTCGACGGAGGGATTGCCATGTTTGGTGCAAAAGACAGAAAATTAGGATTTGGTTTTATGCGTCTTCCTATGAATGGTAATGAGGTGGATTATGACCTGACTTGCCGCATGGTGGATTGTTTTTTAGAAAACGGGTTTTGCTATTTCGATACCGCAAAAGTGTATCATGACGGCAAAAGCGAAATTGCAATACAAAAATGCCTGAGCTCCCGTTATCCGAGAGAACGCTATCTCCTGACAAACAAGCTTTCCACGACCACCTTTAATTCGAAGGAAGAAATCCGTCCCGTTTTTGAGGAACAGCTAAAGACGTGCGGTGTGGATTATTTTGATTTTTATCTGATGCATTCTCAAAATAAAATGCTGTATGACAAGTACAAAAAATGCGAGGCGTATGAGGTTGCACTGGAGCTGAAAAAAGAAGGAAAATTCAAGCATTTGGGCATTTCCTTTCACGATACACCCGAAATGCTGGAGCAAATTTTAACTGAGTATCCCCAGATTGAGGTTGTGCAGATTCAGTTTAATTATGCCGATTATGAAAATCCCATGGTTCAGTCAAAGCAATGCTATGAGGTTTGCCGCAAATTTAATAAGCCTGTGATTGTCATGGAGCCTGTAAAGGGTGGCAGTCTTGTGAAACTCCCCCAACAGGCACATGAGATTTTAGCAGAGCTTCACAACGGTACTGATGCAAGCTTTGCCATTCGGTTCGCTGCAGGCTTTGATAATATTAAAATGGTGCTCTCCGGTATGGGCAGTATGGAAATGGTGGAGGATAATGTTAATTCATTAAAGAATTTTTCCCCTTTGAATCAAAAAGAGCATGAGGCATTGAAAAAGGTGTGTTCCATTCTTGATTCTTCAAATTTGATTCCCTGTACCTCCTGCCGTTACTGCACGAAGGGTTGTCCGAAGGAAATTCTCATTCCCGATTTATTTGCATGTATGAACAACAAAGCCGTCTGGAAAAATTGGAGTGCTGAGTATTTTTATGGCATCCATACCCAAAATAACGGAAAAGCAAAGGATTGTATCGGTTGCGGTGCGTGCGAGGAAATCTGCCCTCAAAAGCTTCCTATCCGCCAACTATTACAGGATGTGTCAAAAGAATTCGACCAGGCATAAATTTAAAAAAACCGTCTGAACATTATGCTCGGACGGTTTTTTATTGCTGATGATTTAAAAACTAACAGAAAAACTCATCTGTCAGTTCCTTTACTCTTTTTCTCAATAAAAGCAGAGCAATCAAATTGGGAATTGCCATGAGTCCGTTAAACATATCTGCAAGCTCCCAAACCGTTGTCAGCCTCATGACACACCCTAAAAAAATCAGAACAATATAAACACCTCGGTACCATGCCACCGCCCCCCTGCCTGCCAGATATTCCATACAGGTTTCGCCGTAATAATACCATGCGATAACAGTGGCAAAGGCAAACAAGGTAAGAGATAAAGGAACCACAAGCTTTCCTAACGAAAAAGCACGAGAAAAAACAGATTGTAATAACAATTCCCCTGATTGTTCTGAATACAACTCTGAACTTAACAAAACAAGTGCCGTCACGGTGCACATGACAATGGTATCAAAAAACACTTCAAAGGCACCCCACATCCCCTGTCTGACAGGATGATCTGTTTGAGCAGACGCATGGGCAATAGGGGCACTTCCTAAACCTGCTTCATTGGTAAATATCCCTCGGGCAACACCAATACGAATTGCCTTTCCGATTCCCGTTCCCAACAAACCTCCTCCCGCAGCTTTCACCGTAAAGGCATGACGGAAAATCATACAAAATGCTTCTCCAATTCCCGCTCTTTGCTGAAACAGTACAATTCCTGCACCTATCATATAAAAAAGTGCCATAAAGGGCACTAAAAATGATGTGACTCCTGCAACTCTTTGTATTCCGCCAATCAGCACCAAGCCAGCAAGAAGGGCTACAATCAATCCCGTTATCCAAAAGGGAATACCAAATACCTGATTAAGTCCCCCCGCCATGGCATTGGACTGCACCATATTTCCCACACCAAAAGAACATAAAACACCAAACACACAAAATAATAAACTTAACTTTTCACTTCCGATTCCCTTGTCTATGTAATACATAGGGCCGCCCTTCCATTCTCCCCTTTTATTTTTTTCGCGGTACGCAACAGCCAATGTAACCTCGGAAAATTTTGTCATCATTCCAATCAGAGCAGAAATCCACATCCAAAAAATTGCCCCCGGCCCTCCCTGTTCCAGAGCAACCGAAACACCCACAATATTTCCCGTTCCCACCGTTGCCGCCAAAGCAGTTGACAACGCCTGAAGGGGAGAAACTCCGCCCTTTTCATCCTTTGATTTGCGAAACAAAGAGAAAAGAGTGGAAGAAAGAACCACTCTCCATTGACGGAATAACACTCCTTTGGTAATAAAAATCAGATACAAGCCGCAGCCTGACATGAGAATCATCATGGGAATTCCCCATAATATATTTTGATTGCACCATTGCAAAAGTTTCATTTTAATTCACTCCTTTCCTTTCACTTTATGAAAAAAAAGGGCGGATTATGAAAGAAGGAGCTGTAGCAAAACAAAATCATTTTGCTACAGCTCCTTTTGCATTATCTACTGTCTTTTAATTCTTTAAATACATCCTCGTAAGCTACTCCTTGCTGTGCCAAAAGCACGGTCAAATGATAGAACAAATCTGCAGTTTCTGCCGCAATTTCGGCTTTGTCACTATTTTTTGCCGCTAAAATAGTTTCTACGCACTCTTCTCCCACTTTTTTCGCAATCTTATCAATGCCTGCATCCAGTAAATAGTTGGTATAAGAGCCGGGCTGAGGATTTTCCTGTCTGTCCAGTACCACATCATAAAGCTCGGTGA
>JAZURC010000055.1:0-14950 GCA_045606005.1 Clostridia bacterium | reverse complement strand
AGTTAATCAGAGTAACAGTACCGTTGATAGAACCAGTGGTGAGAGCATAATCCTGATCTTCAGGTGCAACAGATTTATTGTTGTAAACGATTTCCAGATTACCTTCATCCATCTGCAGAGCAGCCAACTGATAATCAGAAGTCTTGCTGGAAGTTTCTTTATCGACATAGTATACCAGGTCGGTTCCTTCCATATGAGAGATGTCAGCAACATCCAGAGTTACAACATCACTCTTAACGCTGGTTCCAGCTACAGATACGATGGTATATTCGTCTAACTTCTTGTTATAGGAAGCATACAGAGTAACCTTCTGTCCCAGATACTGATCCAGATCAGCACCATTAGCAACCATTTCATAAACAGCTGTGCCGTACTGAATTGCAGCATAACCGGTATCCTGCAACTTGCCAGCAACTACAGCTTTGTCAGTTGCATTTACAACTGCTTCAGCAAACTTTACATAACCCATTTCGGAAGCCATAGTGCTGTCAGTCAAAGTCTTAGACAGAACTTCACCATTGTAGTAGGTAACTTCCTGAATGTTGGTGTCCAGAGCATTGTGCAGCAACAGAGCTACAGTTCCTCTGTCACAGCCAACAGTGGTATCAGCCATTTTTTCTTCCAAACCATCCAAAAGGTCCAGTTTGTCAGCAACTGTGATATAACCTGCAGGCCATCCGCTGTTGTCTTTAGCGTCTTCTTCATAACCTAAAGCACAAACAACCATCTTTACAGCAGCTTCAAAGCTAACCTGATCGTCGGGACCGAAAGTACCGTCGCCATAACCAACGATGATGTTTTTGCTGTTTGCAATTTTGATTGCGCCGGAGCCCCAGAAATCTTTGGAAACATCGGTGAAATCAGTATCAGCCTTAGTGGTTGCAGACAGACCTAACTGTCTAATAATAAATGCAGCCATTTCTGCTCTGGTTACAACCTGTTCAGGCTTAAATACAACAGAATCGCCTTCTTGGTAACCAGCAATAACTCCCATAGGAGCCAGGATCATAACTGCTTCCTCATATTCTGTTCCGATAACATCTTCGAAATCAGCTGCGGAAGCGGTCATTACGGTAAACATGCTAACTACCATAGACAGCACGATTACCAATGCCATTACTTTTTTGAGATTTTTCATACCTCAAATCCTCCCTTGTTCTTAAATTGGTTTTTGGAAGAGTTTCTGTTTGCCAAAGCCGAAAGACATCTCTTCCCTTCTGCCTTTCAACTGCCTTGTGCAACAATATGTACGCCAATACAGGTTGTTGCAATTCTTGCCTCTTACACCATCGTCTGAAACGATTATACCATTGCTTTTCGTCAAAGTCAATGGTATTTTTCACTTGTAACAAAACTGTAAACAAATAGCGTTACAGCTGTCACAAACGAAAAACCGCTGTAAAATAGCATTTTGTCAAAGAAAAAATATACTTTTCCACTTTGACATACTCTCATTATAACACCATTTTCTCAATCTTGCAAGCTTTTTTTGAAAAATTTTCTTAAATTTTTTTAAAAAACGAAAATTTTCTTTACCTTTTTTCTATTTTATGGTATAATAAAAGTAACGCGAGATATTTTAAGGAGGTTTTTGAATTGGCTGAAAAGAAAAAGAAGCAGGAATTTCTGTTATATCACGGAAAACCCCTGATTAGAAACGGCAAAATTTTATATTACGGTAATCCGGAGGATAAATACATCATTATGATGACGGTGAATCAGACAGAGGATGTTAATGATTTACAGGTAGCAACAGCTGTTACCGTTACCCTTCAGACAAATTCCGGCAGCGGCAAAGAAAAGGTTTTGAAAAAGGTGGACCGTGAGGGCTTATATCGGGCACTGGATCTGGCTGAGGTATGGCTGGAAAACGCACTGGAGGACGACCCGTCGTAATGAAACGTCCGATTATCTGGTTCTGCCTGTCCTATATGGCAGGAATTTATTGTTACGCACACGCCGCAAAGCAGATTTTGTTTTGCGGCGTTTTGTTTTTTCTCCTTTGCTTTGGATTTGCCTTTTGGAAAAAGTCTTTTGCCTATCTTGCAATGATTCTCTTTTTCGGGTTGGGCGCAACAGGTCTTTATGCACAGCAGGCAGTCACCCTTGACCGTCCTTCAAAACTCCACCAAACCGTCGGTTCCTTTGAAGGTGTGGTCTGCGATGTTCCGGACGAAGGCAGTAACGGGTTGTACTCTTATCAGATTTCACTAACCTCATTAAACGGTAAAAAAAGCTTTTTAAAGCTATGGCTGACCACCAAAGAGCGATTTTCAGCAGGAACGGCAATATCCGCCAGAGGAACCTTGTCCTCTTCAAAAATGATGAAGCAGGAAAATAACGGGTTCGGAGCATACTTGGTCAATCAGGGCTATTCTCTTTACTGTTCCGATCCGGAGCTATCAATTCTGCCCCGTTCGCTCTGGAACAAAATCCGTTATGCTCCTCTGCGTTTGCGGGGAAAAATGATTGCTTTACTAAACCGATACCTTCGTTCTTCTTGGAAGGGAGTTCTGATTGCCATTGCCACAGGAGACCGTTCCGGACTGGCCTCTGTTCAGCAATCCTTGTTCAGTAAAACCGGTACCTCTCATATTCTTTCAGTATCGGGTCTTCATGTATCCATTTTATTACTATTCTTTTTAACATTGTTAAGGCTTTTTCGAATACCCTATCCGGCAAACCGCTGGCTTTGTTTCCCCCTGCCTTTCTTTCTGGCTCTTTTTATGGGCGGTCAGGCACCGGTGCTTCGGGCATGTATTATGGGATTTTTATTTTTACTTGCCGAATGTCTGTGGACCGAATCGGATTCGGTAAATTCCTTATTTATTGCAGCATTTGTAATTTTGCTGTTTCAGCCCGATCAACTGTTTGGCGCAAGCTTTTTGCTTTCCTTTTCCTCAACCTTGGGAATTGTGACATTCCTTCCCACAATTAAGAGAATAAGCGAAACATATTTCCCTCGATTCGAGATTCTTGATTTATTATATGTATCAGTTTCTTCCTATTTAACATCATTAATGGTATTACTTTATTTTTATCATCGGTTGCCCACCGTGGCTCTTTTGGCAAATATAATTATTATTCCTTTGTTTCCAATTTTGCTGGCAGGTGTGTTTTTATTTGCGGGAGTCGCTGTTCTGTTTCCCTCTCTTGCCCCTTTGGGAGCAACTATATTGGAAGGGATGGGGGAATGTCTGTTCGGTCCGTTGGAGTTACTTGCAAAAATACCTTCTTTTGAACTTGCGGTCCCAAACAAGTTTTTTATTGCTGCCTATTGCTTTTTGCTTGTCTTTTGCTATTTTCTTAGCTTGCACAGGAGAAATTTTCTTTTACTGTTTTGTCTGGTCTTTTGCCTGACAGCGGGAAGTATTCAGCAATACCGATTTTCCAAGTATGATTCTCTGACCCTTATCAGTGCAGGATGCATCCATAATGTGCTGATTAAAACAGAGGAGGGAAACACCTTGCTCCTTGCGGGTGTTTCAGAGAAGAATCAATCCTATTTCTACGATTATCAGGATTTTTTAAATTATTTTAAGAAAAATAACATCAGAACTATTGATGTTTTTTGCTTTTTAAATTATAATAAGAATACAGTGGCATTATTCCGTGATCTGGGAACCGATCGGACAATCAGGCAATCCTTATTAAAACCGGAACAGGATTTGTCCCCCTACATTCGGAACATTGCAGAGAAAAATGAAGTACAACTAAAAAGTTTTACACAACCCTTTCTTCTTTCATTAGGAACAGGTAATCACTGTGAGCTTTATCCGGACGGAACCATGCGCTGGTATCACAACAAACGATTTACTGCAGAAATCAGCAAAACCCCAAGCGTTGCGGCACAGCTTTCCGGTCGGCCGGAAACAGGAAAGCTTACGGTTTTTGGAAAAACCTATTCCAAACAAGAACAGGGTACCCTTTCTTTCCTTATAAAAGAAGGAAGGATCAGATTATTGCTGGACTCCACATACGAAAAGGGGGAATTAGAATGAAACCGGAGGAATTAAAACGCGAACTGAGCCAGGGCTTGAGCCGTCAGGTTTATTTGCTGTACGGTGATGAGCCTTATCTGATACAACAATACTGCAAACAGTTTACCAAACTGATTGTTCCGGACGAAACCTTTCGGGATTTTAATTTATACCGGACTGATAAAATAGACGCGGAACGGATTGAACAATTCCTGCAAACACCGCCCGTTTTTTCGGAAAAGAAACTATTGCTGTTAAAGGATACGGATGTATTCAAAAAGCCAAAAGCCACCGATAAAGAGTTTTTATTGAAAATTCTGTCGGACGTGCCGGACTATTCTTACATTGTATTTGCAGAACAAACTGTGGACAAAAAACAGAAAAAATTACTGGAGCTTACAGAAGAAGTAGAATGTAATCAGATGACGGAGGATCAACTGAAGGCATGGATTAACATTCTGGTACAACGGCAAAACAAGAAAATTACGGTGAAAACCATAGAATATCTGATATCCCGCTGCGGAACGGGTATGTTTCATCTGGAACAGGAAATCAACAAGCTGTGCAGCTGTGCAACAGAAGATGTGATTACAACCGGAGTAATTGATCAGCTCACCACCCGCTCGGCAGAAAACCGAATTTACAGTCTGAGCAATGCCATATTGGAAAAACAAAATAAGCTTGCCTTTTCCATTCTTGCAGACTTAAAAGTTGTTTTGGATGAAAATACCGGCAAGCCTTTGGAAATCAGGCGTATTATCAACACTATTTCGCAAAATTTCTGTCTCCTTTACAAGATAAAAAAATGCCCCAATCCTACAGCAACGGCACTCGGTCTTTCTCCGTACAGATTAAAAAACAATCTTTCCCTTGTAAGAAAAATTTCAGAGGAACGGCTTTCGACGCTGATTTCTTTGGTATCGGATTGTGATTATGCATTAAAATCATCCACCATAAAAGAATGGACCTTATTAGAAGTCTGCATTGCAGCCTGCTTGGAAGCATAATCAATTTCATTGAAAAAGGAACTCTCGAAAGAGAGTTCCTTTTGGAAAATCCGAACCATTGAGCTATTTTTGTTTTAGCTAAATTTTGCAACAAGTTGCAAAGCGAAATTATCTCTCTTTGTTCGATAGCTAAATAACTCCCTCGGAGTAGCTAAATTAAATTCACCTTTAAGCACACGAAGCACTTTTAGCTGCCGAAGGCAATTTAGCTGGGCCTGCTCAATTTAGCTCGCCGTCAGGCGAATTTAGCTGAAAAAAGCGTACTGAAAATTCAGTACGCTTTTTTTGGTGCCGCTGGCCGGAACAGCCGCTTCGCGTCTTGCTTGCTTGACGACCGTTCCGCTTTGCTCACGGTGCCCGTCTGCGCACCTTGTTCGCTAAAAACGATTATCAATCGTTTTCTTTACGCTCCAAGCCGTCTCACGGTTCAACTCCGTCTTATTGAAAAAGGAACTCTCATCAGAGAGTTCCTTTTGGTGCCGCTGGCCGGAGTCGAACCGGCACGGTATCGCTACCGGCGGATTTTGAGTCCGCTACGTCTGCCAATTCCATCACAGCGGCGTATTCATGGTACTAAATCATTATAATACAGTTTTTTCAAAAAGTCAAGTGTTTTTTTGAAATTTTAGTATTTTTATGTAGCAGGGACGAGCACTTTGCCCGTCCCTGTTTTATTGATTCTATTTTAACTGGCTTTCAACCAAGCTTTCCCCACAGTAAATTTCCCGAAGCTTTGGCTTTTCAATCTTTCCGGTAGGATTTCTGGGCACCTGAGCAAAAATAATTTTATGAGGCCGTTTATAACGAGGCATCCCTTTGCAAAATTCCTGAATGTCTTCCTCAGAACAGGTTTCCCCTTCTTTAATTTCGATAATTGCGGTTGCGATTTCTCCAAGGCGTGCATCGGGAAGACCAATGACAGCAACATCCTTCACCGCACTGTGGGCACGGAGGAAATCTTCAATTTGTACCGGATAGAGGTTTTCGCCACCGCTGATAATCACATCCTTTTTCCGGTCAACCAGATAGATAAATCCGTCTTCATCCTCTTTTGCCATATCTCCTGTGAATAACCAACCGTCATGCAGTACTTCCGCTGTAGCTTTGGGGTCATTATAATAGCATTTCATTACCCCCGGCCCATACACTGCCAGTTCACCGACGGCACCTCTCGGAACCGTATCTCCCTTTTCGTCAACAATCTTTACCTGCCAGCCGTACCCTGCAACTCCGATTGCTCCCACCTTATGAATATTTTCCACACCAAGATGAACACATCCCGGTCCGATGGATTCGCTCAAGCCGTAGTTCGTGTCATAATGATGGTTGGGGAATATAGATTTCCACCGTTTAATCAAACTGGGAGGAACAGGCTGTGCCCCGATATGCATCAATCTCCAGGCGGACAAATCATATTGTGACAAATCAATGTCTCCCCGGTCAATAGCATCTAAAATATCCTGTGCCCAAGGCACCAACAGCCACACAATGCTGCACTTTTCACTAGCTGCCGTTTCAATAATGGTAGAGGGACGAACCCCCTTTAACAAAACTGCTTTGCTGCCTGAAAGCAAGCTGCCGAACCAGTGCATTTTTGCACCTGTGTGATAAAGAGGGGGGATACACAAAAAGACATCGTCATGGGTTTGCCCGTGGTGATTTTGTTCCACCTGACAGGACTGTACCAGGCTGGTATGGTCATGCAAAATTGCTTTAGGAAATCCTGTAGTACCGGAAGAAAAATAAATAGCGGCATCATCCGAATCGGTAAGCTCAATTTCCGGTTTTGCACTGGAAAAATTGGTTGCCAGATGCAGATAATTTTCCGCAAAGCTGGGGCAGTTGTCCCCTATGTAAAACAATAATTTCACCTGTGGAATCTTATCGCAAATTTCTTCCATACGACCGATAAATTCAGAGCCGAACAACAATGCATCCACTTCTGCCAGCTCCAGACAATATTTGATTTCATCAGAAGTATAACGGTAATTAAGAGGCACTGCCAAAGCGCCTGTTTTCAGGATTCCGAAATAAACCGGGAGCCATTCCAAACAGTTCATCAGCAAAATGGCAACCTTATCCCCCTTTTTAATTCCCCGACTTAACAGCAAATTTGCACAGCGGTTTGCTTTTTCTTCAAATACGCTCCAAGTAATCTCACGGCGGTAAGCCTCTCCCCGATTGGATTCAATCAGTTCGTACTCCTTCCAGGTCACACGGCGAACTTCCTTTACCTCGGGATTAATTTCCACCAGAGCAGTTTCTTCTCCATATAAATTGGCGTTTCTTTCTAAAAATTCTGTTATCGGCATAGTATAGCTTTCCCTTCTTTATAGTTGATAAATTAAGATAATCAATGGAATGGTAATAATCGTTAACAAGGTGGAAACAGATACAATTTCAGACGAATAATCTGCATCCAGATGATACTTATGTGCAAACAAGGTGGAAACCGCCGCACTGGGGCAAGCCGTGGAAATCATCACAGCCTGTGCCACTGTTTCCTCTAATTGCAGTATCTTTGCAATCCCTATGGAAATCAGGGGAATGATAATCAACCGCATGGCACATACAAGATACATCCCCTTATTTTTAACCACCTTTTTCAAATTCAGATTGGTCAGGTAAGAGCCCAGCACAATCATAGAAAGAGGAGTATTCAAATTTGCCAGATGCCTGATTGGGTCCAAAAGAATGGCAGGCAGCTTAATCTGTGCAAAAAAGAGCACTAAACTGACAATCGTTCCCGCAACACCCGGACTAAAAATAGCTTTCTTCAAAGAAATTTCATTTTTATCCCCATCGGTATATACATAAACTCCGTGAGTCCAATACAGAATAGAAAATACTGCCAGGTAGGCAGAACCATAAAACACTCCGTCAGAGCCTAGCGCTGCAGAAATAAGGGGGATCGCCATAAAACCGCAGTTTGAATAAATAGAACAAAAAATATTGGTTCGGTACCGATTGGTAGGTTCTTTACGGAACAACAAATGAGAAAGCAAAATGGCGACTCCGTGAGTTATCACCGTAAACACCATAGCAATCAGCAAGCCCCGTACCAACTCTGCTTCAAACTCTTTTTGATAAGCATTCACAAGCACGCATGGGGTTACCACCTTTAACAGTACACTTGTAATCTGGTCAATCCCTTCCTGGGTCACCAAATTTTTCTTTTTTACGCCAACGCCCACCAGAATCAGCAGAAAAATAACCGCCACCTGCTGAGCTACTATCCATGCAAGCTCCATTTAAACCGTCTCCTCAATCATTACATATAAAATCATTATACCACTCTTTTTTGTTTTTTGCAAGTGAAAAGGGATTCTTTTTCGAAATCTCTGAAAAATCAAACAAAAAATTTCCAATTCCTATTGACAAATAAGAAAAAAGTGATACAATTAAATTAGCACTCAAAACGAGAGAGTGCTAATATCTAGAAAGAAGGCTTGCAAAATGGCAAAAAGAATGTTTAAATCGGAATCCAAACGGTTGTTGGATTTGATGATTCACTCTATTTATACCCACAAGGAAATTTTCCTGCGTGAGCTGATTTCCAATGCCAATGATGCGTTGGACAAGCTATATTATCTGTCTTTGACGGATGAAAACATCACATTCGACAGAGAAAATTTCTCCATTCGTATCACTCCCGACAAGGATGCCCGAACTCTGACCATTACCGACACAGGAATCGGGATGGACGAGGAGGAGCTGGACAAAAACTTGGGCGTTATCGCCAAAAGCGGTTCCTTTGCCTTTAAACAGGAGCATGAAAAAGCAGAAGATGTGGACATTATCGGTCAGTTCGGGGTTGGTTTTTACTCCGCTTTTATGGTAGCAGATAAGGTTATGGTTACCTCTAAAAAATTCGGCAGTGAGGAGGCGTTCCAATGGATTTCCTCCGGAGCAGACGGTTATGAAATTAAGCCTGCTCAAAAACAGACTGCGGGAACGGAAATTGTACTGTACTTAAAGGCAGATACCGAGGATGAAAAATACAGTGAATTTTTGGATGAATATAAGCTGAGGAGCTTAGTGAAGAAATATTCCGATTACATTAAGTACCCAATTAAGATGATGACTACCCGTCAGAAGTTGAAAGAGGGAACGGAAAATGAATATGAAAGCTACCAAGAAGATGATACCTTAAATTCCATGGTTCCTTTGTGGCGGAAAAACAAATCAGAAGTGACAGACGAAGAGTACAATAATTTCTACAAAGAAAAATTCTTTGACTTTGAGAACCCTGTCAAGGTGGTTCATACCAGTGTCGACGGTGCGGTCAGCTATAAAGCATTGCTATTTATCCCCGCTCACACGCCCTTTGATTACTATACCAAGGAATACAAAAAGGGCTTGCAGTTATACACAAACGGCGTTTTGATTATGGACAAATGTGAGGATTTACTGCCCGATTATTTTGGTTTTGTCAAGGGGTTGGTGGATTCTGCAGATTTATCCCTGAACATTTCCCGTGAAATGCTTCAGCACGACCGTCAGTTAAAGGCAATCGCCTCCAGAATCAAAAAGAAAATCAAAAGCGAACTGGAAAGCATGATGAAAAATGATCGGGAAAGCTATGAAAGCTTTTATCAGAATTTCAAGCGTCCCTTAAAGTTTGGTCTGTATGACAATTACGGTGCAGACAAGGATTTTCTGGTGGATTTGATTTTATTTGATTCTTCTGCCGAAGAAAAGCGTGTATCTCTTCAGGAATATGTAGACAGAATGAAAGAGAGCCAGAAATACATTTATTATGCCTGCGGTGAAACCAAAGAAAAGATTGCAAAGCTGCCTCAGGTGGAAGCCATTTTGGAAGAAGGCTATGAAATTTTATATTTCACCGAGGATGTAGACGAATTTGCCATTAAGATTTTAGGACAATACGGGGACAAGGAATTCAAATCCGTATCTGACAGTGCCTCCGAACAAAAAGAAGAAACCCGAGAAGAAGACAAAGACTTGTTTGCTTTCATGAAAGAAGCTTTAGGGGATCAGGTGGTAGAAGTAAAGGGAACCACCCGCCTCAAATCCCACCCCGTTTGTCTGTCCAGCACAGGGGAAATTTCTTTAGAAATGGAAAAAGTATTAAACGCAATGCCCAATGACCAAAAGGTAAAGGCACAAAGGGTATTGGAGCTGAACATCAATCACCCTGTATTTGCTTCTTTACAGGCAATGCTTACAGAGGACAAGGAAAAGCTCAAGAAATACACCAATGTACTATATAACTGTGCTCTTCTCATAGAAGGAATGCCCATTGATGACCCTGTGGCATTTTCCAATGATACCTGTGAATTGATTTCCTGAAACTATACAAAGAGAAACCGCCCTAAAGCAAGCTGCTTCGGGCGGTCTTTTTTACGGTATGGAAAAGGAGTCTTCTTTTTTTCAAAGCGGTTAACCCGATAAACAGAAACCGGCGTTCCTTCATACTCGTTCTAACCGATATAAACAACACTGCCATTTTCCAGCTGAGCAACGGAGCTGACAGGCTCTAAACAATCATCTGTAATAATCATGGTCTGTACAATATGATTTTCTGCTGCAGTAATCGTCAGAGTGTTTGCAAAATTTTCGGTTGCGCCGCCCGCAATGGACTTGGTGTCTCTCTTGATTTGCATCAGCATTTTGAATCCGCTTGCAGAAACAATATATTCTGCCGTAATCATAGAAACCGTCAGATTCGAGCCTTCCAAATGATTGGTTACTTTTGTTTTCGCCGTCACATCACCGTTAAACAGTGCTTTTGCCATGTTTTCGCCATTATAATATACGATTTCCTCTGCAGCAAGGCATTCTTTTGCAGCAGGACGAAGAATTTTTACCGGTTCGGAATCAACTGTTTTTCCTACTGTTCCCTCGGTATTTTTCGGTATTACGCGGAATTTAATATATTTGCCTGTCATGGATGAATCAGGTGTATAGGTATTGCCTGTTGCACCTTCAATCGCGGTGTAGGTTCCTGTTTTGCTGTCGCTTGCCACCCATTGAACCATGGTTCCTTTTTCTTCCATTGCACTGTTAATCACTTTGTAGCTCCCTGTCAACGGCTGATTGGATAACACCTCGGAAACCTCTTCTCCGTCTGCCTTAACGAGGACAGTATGGGCAATGGGGTCAGGAATTTCTTCATCCACCATAAAATAACTAAAGCCAAAGGAGTCCCGAGCCGGAGAATAAGGCGCTCCGTTATTGGTAGGATGAAAAACGGTAAATTGAATCGTATGTTCACCCGGCGCCAGCTTCCAGGTTAAAACTTTAGGCACAGGTATGGTGCTATAAGTATTAAAATACGGAGCGTTATTGACGTTTAATCCATCAATCGCATATCTTACACTTGCACCGTTTGTTCCGCCCCGCGCATATATTCCAATAGAACGACCTTTGAAATTCAAAGTCACGGTATCTCCATCTGTTTTTGTGTGCTTCATAGTTGTTCCAAGAATTCTAATAATATTCATGTCGTTTGACGTGGGTTCTGTTGTCCAATCTCCGTCATAAACCGGAGTTACCTCTTCGTAATGAACCAGTTTTGGTTTCCCGAATTCATAATCGCTCATGGGAATTTCCTGCCAGGTCAGTTTTTTGAAATAATTATTGGGGGAATCCTTGAATTGCTTTATCATATAATCGGTATAACCGGTATAACCATTGTCGTTGGGATGCGTATTATCGTTTGTCCAGCTTTTTGCTTTGTTCTTATCCCAAACAATGGTCTGCCCGTTGATATCTGTGCCTCTTTTTACATATTCACACAGATTAATGGATGCGATTCCGTAGTATTCTGCTACCTCCTGATGTACTTTTGCACTATTCAAAGCTTTTTCAAAGTTACCATCCTTTAATTCGGCAGTATAAACAAAGATGACAACAGGTTGTTTGGGCAGATGTGCCAACTGACGGACAATCCCTTCCATAGCAACACGAGCCGGTTGGGAATCGTAAACAACGCTAGGTGCATCATTTACTGCAAATTCAACAAAAACAACATCCGGTCCTTCTCCCTGGCAATGGCTTACCACGTCTCTCTGCAAACGAAACAGTCCAAAACTTGAGTTTGTTCCGCTGATACCGGCATTTACTTCAACAACCTCCTTGTTCGGATATTCCTTCTGGAAATACCGCTTGGTCAGTTGTGAAGCCCATCTTGCATGACCGCTTCCTGCCGCATCTTTATAGGAAATAGTGCTTGAACCACCGGCACCTAAGGTAATGGAACCGCCCAGATAGGCAACATATAATTTTCCTTCCTCGTTGTTCAGGTTGTCCAAGCCATAAGTTTGATTTTCGGGTAGCTTTGTCGTGTCTGCGGCAAAGGTAATCGGAGCCAACATTGTCATACACATTGTCAAAACCAAGAAGAATAATAAGATTCTGCTTGCTTTTTTCATTTTAAATTCTTCCTTTTTCACTTTTTTATTATAGAACAAACGAAAGAATCATGTCATTTCTTTCCCGTTTGCATTAAAACTCTTCGCTGTCCTCTATGTTCATTTGCTCAGGCTGACCGTTTCTTGCCACCATTTCTAAGTATTGCTGGCGATTCATCAGCACTGCTCTGGGCTTACTTCCTTCAAAGGGGCCAACCACGCCCTGTTCCTCTAATTGATCCACCAGTCTTGCAGCTCGGGCATATCCTACCCTCATTTTCCGCTGCAGCATAGAGGTAGATGCCTGTTGCATTTCCACCACAATTTCGATGGCTTTGGGAAGCATGGGGTCCCATAAATCCTCTTCCTCTTCGTCCTCTTCACCCTTTTTCCCTTTGGTGTCAGGGGCGCGCTTAATAAATTCCATGGCTTCTTCGTTATATTCAGCCTGACCGGAGTTATCCTTCACAAAGGTAACCACCGCTTCCACTTCCTTGTCGCTCACAAAGGCACCTTGCACACGAATCGGCTTGCTGACCCCGATGGGATAATAGAGCATATCTCCTCGTCCCAAGAGTTTCTCCGCACCGGCAGAATCCAAAATGGTACGGGAGTCAATCTGAG
This sequence comes from Clostridia bacterium, assembly GCA_045606005.1. Taxonomy (GTDB): domain Bacteria; phylum Bacillota; class Clostridia; order HGM11514; family HGM11514; genus SIG438. Next base: position 1,963 of record JAZURC010000055.1, on the reverse strand, counting down.
AGGACACGGTAAAGGCAATTCGAGAAGGAATGTTTGCCTTAATAATACCCGTGATAACATCAACGGAAGGACGCTGGGTTGCAATTACCAGATGCATTCCCGCCGCTCTTGCCATCTGAGCCAAACGGCAGATGGCATCTTCCACCTCGTTGGGGGCAACCATCATCAAATCCGCCAACTCGTCAATGATAATTACAATCTGCTCCATGGGACGTAAGGTTTCGTCCTCTAATGCAAGCTCGTTGTAGCCGTGAATGTCACGGACAGAATTGTCTGCAAACATTTTGTATCGTCTGGTCATTTCGCTGACCGCCCAATTAAGAGCATTTGCCGCTTTTTTAGGTTCGGTTACAACAGGGGAAACCAAATGGGGAATGCCGTTATAGATTCCCAACTCCACTACCTTCGGGTCAACCATAAGCAGCTTTACTTCATTCGGATTTGCCTTGTAAAGCAGGCTGGTAATAATGGTATTGATACACACACTCTTACCCGAGCCTGTAGCACCTGCAATCAACAGATGAGGCATTTTCCCAATATCCGCAATAATGGTTTTTCCTGTAATATCTTTTCCCAATGCAAATGCAATTTTGGATTCGCTTGCAGCAAATTCCGAGCTTTCCAGACAGTTTCTCATCATCACCGAAGAACGGGTTTTGTTGGGCACTTCAATTCCCACCGCACTTTTTCCCGGTACAGGAGCAATACGAATTCCAGAAACACCAAGCTGCAATGCCAAATCGTCTGCCAAGCCCGTGATTTTGCTCAATTTCGTTCCCATGACTGCCTCGATTTCATAACGGGTGACACTGGGCCCTGACTGAACATTTATCACCTTGGCAGTCACACCAAAGCTTTTGAAGGTTTCAATCAGCTTTCCTGCGGTTTCCTTCAATTCACGCACAAATTTCTCGCTGTGACGGTTATCCTCTCCCTCTTTTAGCAGGGTAACGGGAGGAATGATGTAATCTATCTGTTCATTGTCAAGCTCTGCATCAAACTCATGGTCTTCTTCGTCCTTTGTTTCGGTTAAAGCCAGTTGTTTTTCGGTCAGGGCTTCCTCTTTGGGAAGATGAAAAATGGGAATTTCAGGGTCATAGGGAACATCGTCCAGCTCTTCCAAAATAGAAGGCTTGGGCTTCTTTGGCTCCCGTTCTTGTTTGGTTTTTCCCTTGTCTGCAGACGGTTTTTCTTCCTGAGGAATCATATCCTTCACCCATGCAACCCCTGCTTTCATTACCGATATTAGGGATGTCTCAAATAAAATCAGCAATGCGGCAATCAACCCTGCAACAATCACAATGGCAGTACCGAAATTACCAATCAGACTGCTGATGGCAAAGTAAAGAATCCCGCCGATGATGCCGCCACCTTCCATTTCTATTCCAAGCATCCAGAACTGAACAGGGTCAAAGCCCAACTCCCAGACAGCATGGTCCAACATTTCAAAAAACACAGAAAACAACAGAAGCACTCCAACAACGGCATAGCATTTCCAGTTTTTCCGGTTGTTTCGGTTGAAAAATGCCAACACCGCCAAGCTTACAAAAAACACCGGAAACAGGTAAGCATCCCGTCCAAGCAGGCCTCCGCAAACATTACGAAACCAATGTCCCACCAGACCTGCACCGTCTGTATAAATTGCGGCAGCGGATAAAATTGCAAGCACTGCACAAACAATCAGCTTTAATTCAGTATGATAAACAAATTGTTCCCGTTTGGCAGGAGCCGTTTCTTTGACGGCTTTTGACGGCTTTTTCGTCTTTTGTTTGGCAATGACTTTCACGTTCTTTTTCTGTGCCAATTTACTTCTCTCCCTTCAGGTAATTTCTCGCAAAACATTCCAACATACGGGAACCATACCAGATACATTCTTCCTCTGCGATAAATTCAGACGAATGTAACGATGCTTTTCCTCCGCTTCCCAAATGGAAGTCGGAGGCCAAGCGGTCTTAGGAAGACA
>JAZURC010000054.1:0-15253 GCA_045606005.1 Clostridia bacterium | reverse complement strand
GTGCCAGCGTGTGCCATGTGGATGCGGCAAAGGGAATTGTTGCCCACGCTAAGCGGAATATTCAGGAAAATAAAATGGAAGGTCCTTTAATTCGGTATATTGTGGATGATGCGGTGAAGTTTGTTGCCCGTGAAATCAAGCGGGGAAAGAAATATGATGCGATTGTGATGGATCCCCCTTCCTACGGCAGAGGACCGGGAGGAGAGGTTTGGAAGATTGAGGATGAACTGTACGGTTTGGTGGATTTGTGCTCCCAAGTGTTAAGTGATCATCCCTTGTTTTTCCTGATTAATTCTTATACAACGGGGCTTGCACCCACAGCGGTCAAGAACTTGATGACCATGACCTTGGTAAAAAAATTTGGCGGCAAAGTAACCACCGATGAAATCGGCTTACCTTTCGCAAATTCAGAACTGATCCTGCCTTGCGGTTGTACCGCTCGCTGGCAGTGTTAAATGGAGAATTTTATGATAGAAGTAAAGAATGTGTCCTTTTCCTATAAACAGGAGGATACGACGACAGAAGTGTTAAAGAATATGAGCCTGACCGTGAATCAGGGTGAGTTTTTAGTGATTCTCGGGCGGAATGGCTCGGGAAAATCCACCCTTGCAAAGCTGTTAAATGCAGTATTGCTTCCCGATTCGGGGACAGTTACGGTAAAGGGAATGGATACGAAGGACGAAACGCACCTTTTTGATATCCGCGCTCATGTGGGAATGGTATTTCAAAATCCCGATAACCAGATTGTGGCTACTGTTGTGGAGGAGGATGTGGCATTTGCTCCTGAAAATCTGGGAGTGCCACCCCTGGAAATCTGCAAACGGGTGGAGGAAAGTCTAAAGGCGGTAGGAATGAGTAAATATCGCCGTCATGCTCCTCATATGTTATCGGGGGGGCAAAAGCAAAGGGTTGCCATTGCAGGGGTTTTGGCAATGGAACCGGAATGCATTGTGTTGGACGAGCCTACGGCAATGCTTGACCCCATCGGTCGGCAAGAAGTCATGAAAACCGTTCGGAAATTAAATCAGGAGCGGGGAATGACGGTTGTGCTGATTACCCATCACATGGAAGAAGCGGTGGAGGCAGACCGTGTGGTAGTAGTGCACGGCGGTGAAATTGTAAAAATGGGAACTCCCCGTGAAATTTTCTCAAAGGTGGAGGAAATCAAGGAAATGGGACTGGATGTTCCCCAAGCAACAGAGCTTGCACATGAACTGATAGGGCAGGGTATGAACATCCGGGGAGATGTTCTGACAGAAGAAGAATTATTAGAGGAATTACTGCCCCTGTTGGAGGAATCACATTGAAAGAATGTATCAGATTAGAACAGGTTTCACATATCTATATGCCTGACAGCCCTTTTGAAAAAAAGTCTCTGGTGGAGGTATCTTTTTCGGTGGAATCAGGTGAATTTTTAGGAATCATCGGTCACACCGGTTCAGGAAAATCTACATTAATTCAGATGTTTAACGGTTTGCTTTATCCCACGAGGGGAAAAGTATATGTTAACGGTCAAGAAATTCACGAATCCAAGGAATCCCGAAAAAAAGCAAGAAGAAGCGTGGGGATGGTGTTCCAGTATCCGGAATATCAGTTGTTTGAGGAAACGGTGTACCGAGATATTGCATTTGGACCCACGAATTTAGGGTTATCTCCCGAGGAAGTGAAGAAAAATGTGTTGGAAGCAGCGGAGCTTGTTGAACTGCCCCGGGGAATCTTGGAAAAATCTCCCTTTGATTTATCTGGTGGGCAAAAAAGACGGGCTGCCATTGCGGGAGTTTTGGCAATGAAGCCGGAAATTCTGGTGCTGGATGAACCGGTGGCGGGGCTTGACCCAAAGGCAAGACATCGTGTGCTGGAGCAAATAAACCGACTGCATCAATCCACCCGTATGACGGTGATAATGGTGTCCCACAGCATGGAAGATGTAGCAAAATACGCCAAACGGATTTTAGTGATGAACGAAGGAACTGTGGCTTATCTTGATACCCCCCGTGAGATTTTTCAGCATCGGAAAGAAATTGAACAAATGGGTCTTTCTGTTCCCCAGGTCAGCAAGCTGGTACAGCATTTGAAGGAGCGGGGGATTGAGGTTGACCCTTATGCCATTACCATAGAAGAAGCGGCAAAAACCATTTTATCGTGTATGGAGAAAAAACAATGATGAAGGATATCACAATCGGACAGTTTTTTCCGGGGAATTCAATCATTCATAAATTAGACCCCCGGTTTAAAATAATGTTTACTCTTTTTTATATTGTGGCAGTGTTTTTGGCAAACAGCTTAGGGGCATATTTCATGGTTGCCCTGTTTGTGTTCGGGTCGATTTTTTTATCGGGGATTCCGGTAAAGTACACTTTACGAGGTTTAAAATCCGTCCTGATTATCATTGCATTTACTGCTCTTTTTAATTTATTTTTAACGGAAGGGCAACCCCTCTTTTCTATTGGTCCCGTAACGGCAACAAAGGAGGGACTTCGATTGACACTTTTGATGATTGCCCGTGTTTTCTTCCTGATTATCGGAACCACACTTCTGACCTTTACCACATCACCTATTATGCTGACAGACGGGATTGAAAGTCTGTTAAAGCCTTTTTCAAAAATTGGGCTTCCCTCTCATGAGCTTGCCATGATGATGACCATTGCGTTACGGTTTATTCCCACTCTGATTGAAGAAACGGATAAAATTATGAAGGCACAGACAGCCCGGGGTGCTGATTTTGAAAGCGGAAATTTATTACAACGCGCCAAAAATTTTGTACCCTTGCTTGTCCCTTTGTTTATCAGTGCCTTTCGCCGTGCAGATGAGCTGGCAATGGCAATGGAGTGCCGTTGTTATCACGGAGGACAGAATCGGACCCGTATGAGAGTGTTGAAAGCCTGCTTGCGGGACGGATTGGCAATGGTTGTGGTATTGGTATTTTGCGGATTGATTGTGCTGTTCCGTTTTTGTTAGGAGGATGCTGTGGAAAATTTAAAGTTAACCTTGTGTTATGACGGAAGCGGATATCATGGTTGGCAACGCCAGGAAAATGCCATGACGGTGCAACAGCGACTCGAGGAGGCTTTGTCCCGTATTGTAAAATTACCTGTAACGGTGACAGGCTGCAGCAGAACGGATGCGGGGGTTCATGCAAAGGAATATGTATGCAATACCCACATCATGACCTCTGTTCCGGATGATAAAATGCCTTATGCTTTGAATGCCTTGCTTCCCGACGATATTTGTGTGTTGTCCTGTGAACGGGTGAGTGAGGAATTTCATGCACGGTTTGATACGATGGCGAAGGAATATTGCTATACTCTATGCAATCAGCCCCATAAAGACCCTTTTTTGAGAAATCACGCATGGCATTATCCTTATCCCCTTGATTTTAAGGCAATGGAGCGGGCGTGTAGGGATTTGACAGGAACCTATGACTGCACTGTATTTGAAGCAGCAGGGTCGGATACCAAGGGAAGCAGAGTGCGAAGCATTTACAAATCAGAGCTGACCAAAGAAGGAAGTCTGATTCAGTTTCGTATTTGTGCAAACGGGTATCTCTACAATATGGTGCGGATTATGATGGGAACGCTTATTTATGTGGGGAACGGAAAGCTGACGGCTGACGGCATCCCCGAATTGATTGAAAAAAAGGACAGACGTCTGGCGGGGATCACTGCAGCACCCGAGGGACTTTGTCTGACAAAGGTTTGGTATGAAAAGGGGGATTGGCAGGAATGAAAGTAAAAAAATTGCTCTTTTTGTTTTGTATTGTTTTGTTAATCGGGTTCGGTTTTCTGATTCATTATCGGTTTCATCCTTTTATTTATGAAAAAATGGAATGGTTATACGGAAAAGAATTTGCAGTAACCCAAACAGTAAATCTGGAAGGAACATCGGTGCTTTCCAGCGAACTCAGTTACGACAACTTGGTCTATTTTTCCTCTATGGGGTTGCATTTATCTCCGAAAAAGGTGTATGAAATGCATCTGGTATCTTCCCAAATGTATCGGAGCGGGGATTATTTATTAGTGTATGACCGTGAGGGCACCACGGCTTCCGTTTTTTATAAAAATAAGAAGCTTTATTCCATTGCTACCGAGCATCGGATTCGTAATGCAAAGGTCAATGATGAAGGATATTGCGTTGTGATTTGCGACCAACCCGGTTATCAGGGCACGGTTACCGTTTATAACCGAAAGGGAAAAAACATCTATCGTGTGTATTCAGGAGAAAAGTTTGTTCTGGATGCAGATGTGTACAGCAGAGGCAAACAGCTGGCTGTTTGCCAATATAACACCAAGGGAGAAAAGCTGATTTCAAACATCAGTTTTTACCATTTGGATGAAAAAGAAGCTTATGAAGTGGTTGATGCTGCTGAAACGGTGTTTACCACAATCAGATTTATGACAAATGGAAAATTGACGGCAATCGGAGATTCTATGGCAGCAGGCTTTTCAAATAACGGAGAGGAAATTTGGAGGTATGACTATCAGGGCGGTGCGTTACAAAATTTCTCTATGTCTGATCGGTCGGCAGCATTGGTTCTCCGTCAGCAAAACCAAAAAATCGTTATTTTGAGAGAAAACGGCAGAATTAGTGAGCATCTGTACGAGGGTGCAGACATTAAAAATATTGCCAATAATAAAAGCGGTGTGCTGTTTGCTACTACCCGTGATGTGTTGTTTTTAAACAATCAGGGCTATTGTCTGGCACAGTTTCAGGTAACCCGTGATATTTCGGAACTGTATCTGGAGAAAAGCGGAAGAAGCGGTGCGATTCTTTATGAATCGGGTTATGATATGGTGAAGGTGAAATAAATGAAACTGGATTTGATTGTACTTGCTGTTATCCTGCTTTTTGTGCTTGGTGGGATTCGTTTGGGAGCCATGGGAAGTCTGATGAAGTTTCTTTCCTTTTTTGGCTCGGCTTTGCTCTCTTTGATTTTGTTCCCCATTTTGCAAAAAACCAATATGTATCAGGGTATTATGGAAAAAACAAAAGAGCTTTTAATCGGGCAGGGTGTAACGGTCTTTCCCGACCGTGCAGCACAGGTAGCGGCAAGCATATTGCTTTTTCTGATTTTGTATTTCGGAAGCAAGGTATTATTTCTTTTGTTGTCAACAGTTTTGGAAGGGGTTGTGCAGCTGCCCTTTTTAAAGCAGCTGAACCGCCTGACAGGTGCCCTGTTGGGTGCTTTAGAGGCGGCGGTGATGATTTTTGGAATTCTGGCTGTGGTACGGTTTGTTGGAACCCCAGAAATGAAAATTGTCCAATGGATTCAAAATTCTGTTCTGACAAAAGCTTTATATGAATATAATCCTTTGATACTCTTTTTTGCAGGAAAGGGAGGAATAAAATGGAAGAATTAAAAAAAGAAACCTTGAGCAAGCTCCGAGGAATGGCGAAGGAGCTTGGAATAAAAGGTGTGACCGCAATGAAAAAAGGGGAGTTGCTTGAAGCCATTTCCGCCGCACAGGAGTCTAAAGCAGAGGAAAAGTGCGAATCGGAACGGCAACAATCTCCATCCAATCCGGTCAGTGGTGTTTTAGAGGTTGTGCCGGACGGATTTGGATTCTTGCGTTGTGAAAATTACTTAACCGGCAGTAACGATGTGTATGTTTCTCCTGCACAGATTCGCCGTTTTCGGTTGCGAACAGGCGATTTCATCGAAGGAAATGCCAGAACCCAGCGGGAAAATGAACGGTTTGCGGCACTGATGTATGTGCAAAGAGTGAACGGTTTTTCTCCCGAGGAGGCAATTCGGAGAATACCCTTTGATTCCCTGACCCCCATTTATCCTGACCAAAGACTGCGTCTGGAAACCACTTCTAACCGTTTTTCTATGCGGTTGGTGGACATGGTGGCACCGGTAGGGAAAGGGCAAAGAGGGATGATTGTGGCACCTCCCAAGGCGGGAAAAACCACTCTCTTAAAAGAGCTTGCCAACAGCATCAGCACCAATCACCCCGAGGTGGAACTGATTGTTTTGTTAATTGATGAGCGGCCTGAAGAGGTAACGGATATGTGCCGTAGCACCAATGCAGAGGTGATTTACTCCACCTTTGACGAACTGCCCGAGCATCATATTAAGGTTGCGGAAATGGTGTTGGAGCGTGCCCAGAGATTGGTAGAGCATAAAAAAGATGTGGTGATTTTGCTTGACAGTATCACCCGTTTAGCGCGTGCCTATAATCTGACCGTTCCCCCTTCCGGAAGAACCCTTTCCGGCGGACTTGACCCAGGAGCACTCCATAAGCCAAAACGGTTTTTCGGTGCGGCAAGAAATATTGAAAAGGGCGGAAGCTTAACCATTCTTGCCACAGCTTTAATTGAAACGGGAAGCAGAATGGATGATGTCATCTATGAAGAATTTAAGGGAACGGGGAATATGGAGCTTCATCTGGACAGGAAGCTGTCCGAAAAACGGATTTTTCCTGCGGTTGATTTGTACAAGTCGGGAACCAGAAAAGAAGAACTGCTTATGAATCAGCAGGAACTGGAATGTGCATGGCTGATTCGCAAAGCCTTTTCCAATCAATCCACGGCAGATATAACCGAACAGATTGTTTCTCATCTGATTTCGACAAAAAGCAATGACGAATTTTGCAACATCCTTCCTAAAAAACTCCATTCCTGATGGCAAAAATCAAGAAAAAACAATAAAATTTGAAATTTTTCTATTTTTTTCTTGCAACAGAAAGGAAAAAGTGCTAAAATAAAATTATGTTAAAAAGTAGGAGGTTTTTTTCATGTCATATGCACAAAAAGTATTAGAACAACTGAAAGTAAAAAATGCCAACGAGCCGGAATTTATTCAGGCTGCAACAGAGGTTCTGAATTCTCTGGAACCGGTATTTGCAAAGCATCCTGAATACGAAGAAGCAGGCTTGCTGGAAAGAATTGTAGAACCTGAACGCCAGATTATGTTCCGTGTTCCCTGGGTGGATGATAATGGTAAGGTGCAGGTAAACCGTGGTTACCGTGTGCAGTATAACTCTGCAATCGGACCTTATAAGGGCGGTATCAGACTTCATCCTTCTGTAAACTTAGGGATTATTAAATTCTTAGGCTTTGAACAGATTTTTAAAAATGCACTGACCACTCTGCCTATTGGCGGCGGTAAGGGCGGATCGGATTTTGACCCTAAGGGAAAATCCGATAGAGAAGTAATGGCGTTCTGCCAGAGCTTTATGAATGAGCTGTACCGTCATATCAGTGCGGATACTGACGTTCCTGCAGGGGACATTGGTACCGGTGCCCGTGAAATTGGCTTTATGTTCGGCCAATATAAAAAACTGAAAAATGTTTATGAAGGGGTTCTCACCGGTAAGGGTCTGACCTGGGGTGGTTCTCTGGCAAGAACCCAAGCCACCGGTTACGGCTTGGTTTATTTCGCTAAGGAAATGCTGGCAGACCTCAATACTACATTTGAAGGAAAGACTGTTTTGGTTTCCGGTTCCGGTAACGTTGCAATCTATGCAACCGAAAAGGCTCAGTCCTACGGTGCAAAGGTTGTTGCAATGTCTGACTCCAATGGTTGGGTTTATGATGAAGAAGGCATTGACCTGGCAGTTGTAAAAGAAATCAAAGAAGTGAAGAGAGGCAGAATTAAGGAATATGTGGATTACCGTCCTAATGCTGTCTATACCGAAGGAAGAGGTATCTGGACTGCAAAATGTGATATTGCTCTGCCTTGTGCCACTCAGAACGAATTACATCTGGATGATGCAAAAGCACTGGTTGCAAATGGATGTTTCTTAGTTGCAGAAGGTGCTAATATGCCTACCACAATGGAAGCAACAAAGTATCTTCAGGAAAACGGCGTATTCTTTGCTCCCGGTAAGGCTGCCAATGCGGGCGGTGTTGCAACCTCCGCTTTGGAAATGAGCCAAAACTCTCAGAGACTTTCCTGGTCTTTTGAAGAAGTAGACGAAAAGCTTCATGGCATTATGATAAGCATTTACAAAGCAGCATCTGATGCAGCGGTAGAATACGGTCTGGAAGTGGGCGGCAAAAAGGATTTGGTTTCCGGTGCAAACATTGCGGGCTTCTTAAAAGTTGCCACCGCTATGATGCAACAGGGAATTGTATAACGACTCAGTTACAAAATACACGCACGCTTTTTGTGCGTGTATTTTTTGTAAAAGGGTTGTAATTTTTTTGTGAGTGTGGTAGAATAGATTTAACAAAGTTAAATCTATTCAGCTAAATTCGCCTTACGGCGAGCTAAATTGAGCAAGCTCAGCTAAATGTGCTTCGCATTCGATATGTGGCTAATGAAGCAAAAATTTATCTTTAATGAAAATTAGTAAGGAGAGATTAAAATGAAACAATTAAAACTGATATTAATCGGTGGCGGTGACAGAGGTAGCAGTTACCTTAAATATCTGGACACAAATCCTGATAAATTTAAGCTTGTTGCTATAGCAGAACCTATCGATGCAAAAAGAAATTTCCTTGGTGATAAATACGGCGTATCTGCAGAGATGCGTTTTGAAAGTTACGAGGATTTGCTTGAAATGGATAAAATTGCAGACATTGCAATGATTTGTACACAGGATAAAATGCACTTTGACCCTGCGATGAAGGCGATTGCGAAAAAATATGATTTGCTTTTGGAAAAGCCTATTGCTCCAACACCTGAGGAATGTTATAAAATTGCGGAAAGTGCAAAAAACAACGGAGTTAAAGTTTTGGTTGGTCATGTTCTTCGTTACACTCCTTTTTATAAGGCTGTTAAAACGTTTATTGCAGAAGGCAAGCTTGGAGATGTTATAAATGTTGTACATACTGAAGGCGTAGGTCTTACCAACATGAGCCACAGTTTTGTCAGAGGAAACTGGAGAAGGGAAGACGAGTCTGCTCCGATGATACTTGCAAAATGTTGTCATGATACAGACCTTGTGCAGTGGTTGATTGGTGACGTCTGCACAAAGGTGCAGTCTGTTGGTATGCGTTCGTATTTTTGTGAAGATTACATGCCTGAAGGGGCACCAAAGCGTTGTACAGATGGTTGTCCCCATAAAGATACATGCTTTTTCTATGCACCCAAATTTTACAGAATTGATACTGCGGAAATGCAGCATTTCCGTGCTATAGTAACAAATAAATTTGACCCGACTTTTGAAGAAATTGATGAAATTTTAAAAACATCACCTTATGGCAGATGTGTGTTCCAGTGTGATAACGATGTTGTTGACCATCAGACTGTGAATATGCAGTTTGGAGAAAACAAGCTTGTTACACTTACAATGTCACCTTTCAACAAAGGGGGCAGAATCACCACGATTATGGGTACAAAGGGTGAAATTCGTGCGGATATGGAAGACCAGTCTGTTGAGTTTTATGAATTTGCTACCATGAAGTCTTATAACGTATTTAAACCTGACGTTGCGATAGACCAGACAATTGCAGGAGGACACGGTGGCGGAGATATGGGCATAATGGCAGACCTTTATGACTATGTGGCAGAAGACAAACCTTCAATTTCTGTTTCTAATGCGGATATTTCCTGCCTGAGCCACTTGATTTGCTTTGCAGCAGAAGAATCAAGAAAAAATGATACTGTTGTTAATATGAAGGATTTTGTGGCTTCGTTATAAAATAGATAACTTTGATAAGAAAGCGATTTGAATGAAAAAAAGTCATAAGAAGAAAATAATAATATTACATTTATTTTTTGTGTTCGTATTGTCGTGGATGGCGTTTTACTGGAAATGTCCGTCCAAGGTGCTGTTTGGACTGCCTTGTCCAGGATGCGGATTGACAAGGGCTCATAAGGCTGCACTGCAGTTGGATTTTAAGGAAGCTTTTTCTTATCATCCCTTGTTTCCCGTTGCGATACCTACTTTGCTTTATCTCGTCCATTACCGTGTATTGCCTTGGCATCTGCCCAGATGGTCAGAATGGGTGCTTGGGATTTTGATTGCAGTGTCCTTTTTCGGACTGGCGGGGAACTTTTTTGTGTAGCAAATGTATCAGCCTATGCTTGATGTGATCGGCGGGGAAGTATCTTTTTGGAGTAGGAATGTTTTCTTTGTCAGATGAATGATTGGAATAAGGGGTTGCAGCAAAATGTTTTTTGCTACAACCCCTTTAGTTTTCAAACAATGTTGTTTGAATGGTATCATCTGCAAGATTGATAATGGTTAAGCCTTTTTTTCTGGCATAGTTAACGGTATATGCCGTACCGCCTTTTTCTGATTTCAGATAACAGATACAATAATTGCAACTGTCTGCCAGACGGCGGTTTCGTTCATGCATACAGCCTGCGTTATAATGATCTGAAACATATTGAACCGAATCGCTTTCCCATAATATCTTCTGGTACATAAAATGGTCAGCAGTGTTCCAATATTGATCCTGATTTTTGCAGGGGAGAATCAGATGAAGCTTGATGGATTTGTGTTGTTGCTTTGCTGCCAGAACCGTTCTTGCCGCCAAAGTATCAAATCCCAAGGCACCTCCTGCGTAAAAATGGGTCACCCCTGAACGGAACAGACGCATAATTTCCCCGTAAAGCTGGTCTGCAAGCCATGAAATTTTTTCTTTTTCAATTTTTCTGTGTCCTGTAAAACAACAGGAATGTTCTTTTTGAGCCATATTGATTCACCAAAAATATTATATCACAGGAACAGAAAGAAAGCAAGCAGGAAAAACTTTTGTAACTCAAGTTTACCTTTCTGATGATTCATTGATCAGTTGTTCAAGATATTTTTTTGCAGCTTTCACATCTTTGATTTGTTCATCACCTGAAATTTCGCGCTCGATTGTTATCGGACCGTCATAACCGATTTCCTTGAGTTTTGCAATAAATTCGGGATAATTGACTTTTCCCTGGCCAAGGGGTGTTTCAACACCCAGATTTTTTCCGTCTGTCGGATAACAACCATCTTTCCCGTGTATATCACGTACATATTCACCGAAGACATCAAGTGCATCGATTGGATTTCCTTTTCCGTAAAGGATGAGGTTGGCAGGATCTAAATTGATTCCAAGATTATCAAGACCAATATCCTCGATTGTTCTTCTCAAAGTGACAGGTGTTTCCTGACCTGTTTCAAACATAAAATACTGACCGTTGTTTTTCACATACTGTGCAAGATAACGCAACGCACATACCAATGACCGGTATTCTGTTGTGTTGGGTGTTTCAGGAAGAAAACCCACATGAGTGGCAATGTTTTTTACACCAATTTTCTTTGCAAAATCCGAGCCCTTCATAAGCTCACGAATTCTTTCCCAACGGTAATCCATAGGCACAAGACCAAGAGTGAGGGGACCTTCATAGAAATTCCAGATTGACGGTCCCTTCCATCCGCACCAGAAGGTCGAAATTGATACACCGTATTTTTCTGTTGCATCATTGATAATGTTTGCCATTTTATCAGTAAAAAGTTCTTCCGTCCAGGCAGAGAGCTGACAGGATGAAAAACCTAATTCTTTTACTTTTTTTATTTCGTTTTCGACATCAGTATTGAATGGTACTAATACTCCAAGCTTCATAACTTGTATCCTCCTGTTTGAAAAATAAATCTACATTTCACGGCAGAGCAGGTCTGCCATGAGCGGAATTTTATCCTGTTTGTATCCCGAAAAACAACAGGGACGTTTTTTTTCGTCATAACGAATCTCTCAACAATTGAAGCATATAATCAGAGGTGAGAAAAAAAGTCCGTGTGCTCCAATAAAATTTTCAAGCCCATGCCAATTAAAATAATTCCGCCTGCCAACTCTGCCTTCGATTTGAATTTCATTCCGAAAAGACTTCCGATTTTTACACCTGCAAAACCAAATACAAAGGTAATAATACCGATAAAGGACACAGCAGGGATGATGTTCACCTGCAAAAATGCAAAGGTAACACCGACAGCCAATGCGTCAATACTGGTGGCGATGGCTAAGGGGAGCATACTGGGAGGGGCAAAGGAGGGGTTTACGTTTTCCGCCTCTCCTCTTGATTCCCGAATCATACTGATACCAATGATTGTCAGTAAAAGAAAGGCAAGCCAATGGTCAATCCCTGTAATCAGAGAGCTGAATTGCTTTCCTAAAATGTATCCGATTAAGGGCATCAGACCTTGGAATCCACCAAAATACAGACCGCACAGCATACAATGATGCCACTTTGTTTTCCCCGCGGAAAGACCTTTGCAGATGGCGACGGCAAAAGCATCCATAGAAAGACCTACTGCTAAAATAAATAGCTCTAAAGAACCCATAACAACCTTCCTTTCAAAGGGATAAAAAAAGACTTATCTGCTTATGGTACAGATAAGTCTCGTCATTTAATACAAAGCCAGGAACAAATTGTTCCAAGATGTTGGCTAAGTCACGCATGATAAACGCTGACTACTCCCTTATATGAGTGTTAAACACATTGTACCACAGAAGCAATTTCCTGTCAAGGGAAAATTTGTTTTTCATAAAGAATTCTGTGTACAGTCGGCAATGATGGGTGACATTTTGCTGAAAATTGCCACTCCAAACTACCCTTGTCTAAATGGAACTGCAACGCATTCTAACCTTGACAACAAACCATTTGGTGTGAGAAAGCCTAACATATCTTTGGTATATTGTTTCATTTCTTGTTATATTTAGTATCAATTTTTTTGTTAGTATGCTCGTTAGGGTGGTGCGTTCTGTGTATTTTTCCACAACCCCTTTTTATTTTTCGGGCGGATAAATCGGCACAGATCGATCCTCGCAAACTTTATCAAGGCAATATTTGCCCTCAACAACAGGTTCTCTGTTTAACCACTTTCCTCTTGTGAAATCGGGAACCTCAACAGGTGCACCGCCCTTTGCGATGGATGCCTCGGAAAGAGGTGCTATCGCCATCCATGCAGCTGCATCATAAACATCAATAGGCGTATTGGTTCCCTGCTTTACAGCCTCAATAAAGGCACGGCAAACCAGCCAGTCCATACCGCCATGTCCCATGTTCTTCATATCTTCTGTCAGTTCGATTTCGCTATACTCGGCATGTAAAGGATGATCATACTTTTTAAACATTTCTTCTTCGTTGTTTTCAACATTTTCTTCCATGCCTTCAAAGTACATCACCTTTCTCTCCTCGGTGTACATCCCTTTGCTGCCTCTTACCGTAAAGTTTCTGCTGTAATAAGGACGGGGCAGAGTGGTATCAAGGGTAAGTCTGATTGTTTCACCATTGACACAGGTAATGACGGTGGTAATAATGTCACCCTGCTTATATTCCATATTGGCATAGGGACTATCCTCACCGAGAATCCGTTTTGCCGCCTCCTTCAGCCCTGCACTCTTGGAAGCGAAGGAGCTTAATGTCAACATCTTATTCCCACGGTTAATTCCCAACACCTTGGAGATGGGGCCCAGCTCATGGGTAGGATACTGCTCACAATTTCTGTTAATATATGATTTTATTCTGTAATGGGGGTGGTCCGTTTCAATATCACGGAACAGCTCACACTCGGGAAGTACATGATGATATCCCCCGTCGCAATGAACCAACTCGCCAAAAAGACCCTGTTTCACAACATTCAATACCATCATTTCTCTTCTGCCGTAGCAGCAATTTTCCAACATCATGAGAGGTGTTCCCGTTTTCTCGTATGTATCAACAAGCTTGTAACATTCACTCAAATCAAATGCACAACCAACCTCAATGGCAGTATATTTTCCTGATTTCATGGATTGAACCGCCAGATTTGCCCTGTTATCCCAGTATGTCATAATAAACACTGCATCTATCTCGGGATCGTTGAAAATATCATTGACATCGGTAGTGGTCTTGGGCATGGGCAAACCATTTTCCTTAAAGATTTCCAATGTCTTTTCTATAGAAGGCTCATAGAAATCACAAATTGTCTTGATTTCCACATCAGGCATCTTCATAACATTATATTGAAGTACGCACTGCCCTCTTCTTCCCAAACCTATGTAACCTACCTTGATTTTTTCCTTCATAATAAAATCACCTCGTATTTTCATTGACTTTAACACCAATCTGTGTTATCCTTATTATATCATACAAAAATGATAATACAATGTCGAAAAAGACACAAAAATTAGCAATTTGGATATAAAAAAGGAGGGATATTGGTGTTTAGAGAAATTGAGCCGGTTTTTCGCATCAAATCTATAGGGCACACTCTTGACCGCTATTTCGAATCCAACTTTGCCTACAACGGTGAGGGGCATGATTTTTGGGAGGCGGTTTATGTCATAGAAGGGAAAATTGAAGTAGTGGAGGACGATAATGTATATCTGATGAACGAGGGAGACATCATCTTCCATGCTCCCATGGAATTCCACCGAATACAAACAGCAGACAACACCATCCCTCATGTCCTTAATCTCAGTTTTACCGCAGAGGGTGATCTCCCCTCCCAAATCAAACACGGGATCTTTAAACTGAATGCACAAGAAAAAAATGACTTTACAAAGCTGTTTTACTACATAAGGGATGAATTTTCAAAAAAAATAAATTCCGACAGTCCTCACAGTTTCTTAGAGGCATCCTTCAGGCTATCGGCATTTATTCTTCATCTTACAAGGAGCAAGCCCAACGAGGAAGCAATCTTTACCTCCGCATCTGCCATGACCTACAAAACGGTGGTCAGGCTGATGGACGAAGAAGTATGCTCCAATTTAAGCATTGACGAGCTTGCAAAAAGAAGCTATATCAGTACAAGCTATATCAAATCACTGTTTAAAAGATATGCAGGAATCAGTCCCAAGGAATACTACACTGGTCTGAAAATCGAAACGGCGAAATATTATCTTTCGGAAGGAATGTCTGTAAAAGCCGTTGCCGAACAAATGAATTTTTCATCTGCTAATCATTTTATCAGATTTTTTAAAGCCCATACAAACCTGACCCCTCTTCAGTATAAAAACAGTATTCCAATGTAAAATATACAGAAAAAGAAAGACACCAACCAACGGTTGATGTCTTTTTTATGGTGCAGAAGACGGGACTTGAACCCGTACGACCTTACGGTCACTACCCCCTCAAAGTAGCGTGTCTGCCAATTCCACCACTCCTGCACATAACAGAAATAGTATATCAGCATTTTGCTAATTTGTCAAGTCCCTTTTTCAAATTTCGTTAATTTTTTAAATAATTATTTTAGATCAATATTATTTTTGGAAAAAGCAAAAAAACTATTGCATATTTTTTGAAAAGATTGTAAAATAGAAGAAAGACCATTTACAAAGGAATGAAAAAGATGAATCTAGAAGAAGTGAAACGAGTTGTGGTAAAGGTGGGAACCTCTACCTT
>JAZURC010000053.1:0-8790 GCA_045606005.1 Clostridia bacterium | reverse complement strand
ATAGTTTTTGGTAAATTTCAACTATTTTCTTTCTCTGTCAAAACACATAAAAAAACTGTTCATGCCGAGTGTCCTTAAAGACACTCGGCATGAACAGATTCTTTTTCAAAATTCTATCAAACCTTAAAATCTACACCCGTCTGCGCCTCTTCTGCAGGTTCGCTTTCAAACTGATAATCGTTTCCGGGTAAGATGGCATTCAATACGATACCTGCAATAGAAGCAACTGCCAAAGCAGAAAGCGTAATGGTCAGGCTACCGATGGCAAAGCTGATGCTTCCCAATCCTAATGCGGATACCAAAATGATTGCTGCAACAATCAGGTTACGGCTCTTGGTAAAGTCAACCTGATTTTCTACCACATTTCTTACCCCGATTGCAGAAATCATACCGTACAGTACAAAGGAAATACCGCCGATAACTGCCGTGGGAATCAAAGCAACCAAAGCTTCAAATTTCGGAGAGAAGGACAGAACAACCGCTACAACCGCAGCAATTCTGATGACCTTCGGGTCATACACTTTAGACAATGCCAATACACCGGTGTTTTCTCCATAAGTGGTGTTTGCAGGTCCGCCAAACAGGGCAGACAAAGAAGTTGCCAAACCGTCACCGGTCAGAGTTCTGTGAAGACCGGGTTCAGCTAAATAATTTTTACCAACAGTGGAAGAAATCGCAGAAATATCTCCGATATGTTCCATCATAGTAGCCAATGAAATAGGCATAATCGCAACGATAGAACTGATAATCAGGGAAGAATTGCTCCAGTCAATACCGCCAAATACGGTACCGCTCCAATGAATCGGCAAGCCAATCCAGGGAGCATCAATTAAATTCTGCAAAGATGCCGTGGAGAACAAAAGCATATTTTCTTTTCCTGCCAAAGCAATGTACTCTGCTCCGTTTACCGTAATGGTTTTACCCCATACCAGTGCCAGAATTGCCGCAATCGCACAGGAACCGAGAACACCCAGCAAAATGGGAATAATTTTTGCCATGCCCTTGCCCCAGATGTTAAAGATAACAACGATTGCCAGTGCAATGAAAGCTACCAGCCAGTTCTGCTGACAGTTAGAAACTGCACTGCCTGCCAGACCTAAACCAATTGAGATAATAATCGGACCGGTAACAACAGGAGGGAAGAACCGCATTACTTTTTTAATACCAACCAGCTTAATCAACCCTGCTAAAACCAGATAGACCAAGCCTGCACAGGCAACGCCCAGGCATGCATAAGGCAATAATTCTGCATTGGTCATACCATTTGCGCCATCCAAAGGTGCTACAGCTGCATAACCACCCAAAAAAGCAAATGAGGAACCTAAAAATGCAGGAACCTTACCCTTTGAAATCAGGTGGAACAACAAGGTTCCCAACCCTGCCATCAAAAGAGTTGTTGCAATGTTCAAGCCTGTCAAAAGAGGAACTAACACTGTCGCTCCAAACATTGCAAAGGTGTGCTGGAATCCCAGAATTAACATTTTAAGGGTTCCCAACTGTTTCGCGTCATAAATTGCGTCATGTTGTTTTTCCATACTACTTACACTCTCCATTCTTTTGTTTTTTATTCAAAACAGAAATTCTGCTTTGTTTTCAAAAGAAAAACCTTGCCTATACAGACAAGGTTATATTTTCCCTATACTGCCGAAAAAAGTATATCACATTTTTCTCGGCTTGTAAAGGACATTTCTCTTATTTAAAAAAGTTTGTCGAAACAGCACAATTTTCCTCATTGCATTTTGGAAAAAAACACTATTGCCGCTTCCAAGGTGGTAGATAACAGTATTCCTCAGAGCTGTTCAACTCAGTCACTTCCGTTGCCACTTGACCGACTCTGATCATATCGTTTTCTTCCAACCATTTTCCTGAAAGAACCAGAGTGTGTTCGTCCCAATAGACAGTTTCGTTCTGTTTTTCATCATTGATAAAGATTTTGCTGTGGGTAGTAAAATGCTCCCCGTAAACGGTCACCGTACCGTCATCCGCGGATACCACATCAGTAATGACAACCTCCTCCAAACCGTACTGCAGGTCAGTAGGCTGATGAGGAATTTCCTGTTGATCGTAAATATACCGCTTTCCGTACAGCATATCATATTCTAAAACACCTAAATTCTCATAATAATAGCTATCATTTTCACAAATTTGATGATACTTGGTAATGATGCCGTTGGAAAAACCAAGGCGTTCCATCAGCTCCGCACTCATCTGATAACAGTGCATAAATTTATCCTGTTTTTTCCACCCCAGATTATCCCAGATGACATAATCGGTCTGATACAGATTCCCATCCGTCAGGTCATCCTCGGACAAGTCCAAAGCGGGCAGATGATCACCGTAAAACAGCACAACAGTCGGTTTATTTCTCTTTTCCAGTTTTTCAATCAAATCTCCGATAAACAAATCAGTTTCGTAAATCTGGTTAGCATAATACTCCATCTGATGACGGCGTTTTTTCTCATCCCTGGTTTCATTTTCGTTACGCTCAGCACGCACATGACGGATAAAAGAACGGCGGTTGGTAGGATACTTCCCGTGTGCCTGTACCGTTACGGTAAACACAAAATCCTGCTCCTCCGTAGAATCCAGACATTTCAAAATCTGATCTGCCAATATGCCGTCTTTTTCCCAGTTACGGGGTGTATATTCCAAAGGTTCCATATTTTCTACAGAAACATAATGATCAAATCCTAAATTTCCATATACCAGATGGCGGTCATAAAAAGTTCCCTTATGATTGTGAATGGCATGAGTCGCATATCCCCGTTCCTTCAGATTATATGCCATAGATTCACAGGTAGATTCCTTTAAAATAGAAGTATAAGGATACTCTCCGGCGGAGAAGAAGTCAAGACTCATTCCCGTCAGCATTTCAAATTCCACATTGGCAGTACCGCCTCCCAAAGCCGGCACCTTTACTTTTCCCGTAGAATAGTTTTTCATCAATTCCGTATAGACAGGAATCGGATTTTTGGTGAATGCTGCATTCTTCATCAAATTTAAATCAAAATACGACTCCAACTGTACAACAATAATATCGGGTGTTTCCTCACCTTTGCCGTCCCCCATTGCCTCCAGACGAGTTTGTAAATCATCTACGGCAGTCTGAGAATAATCCATTGGTTCGTGAATCCCCGTTTCCAGAATACTTGCCGTAAAACAATATGCAAATCCGTAATCTCGGTATGCGCGGGGTAAATTCCTGAAATCCGTCGCAAAAATTTCCGTATTCAGCGTCAATCCCATAAAGGTAACCACTACCGTTGCTACCACGGCAGAGAAAATGCACGCCAGTTTAAAATTGCTTTTTCTTTTTTTGGTAAATCGGTAACACAATACCAAAAGTGTAATGATCACAACCACCGCTGCAACAATCATCCCAATCTGCACAGGACTTAAATAGGCGGGAATCACATCAAGAGCAGATTTTATAATCTCAAAATCAATCGCCGACAGAGGCGTTGTCCGAGTTGTCAGCAAAATACGGTTCACGGTGCCTAAAGACACCCAAATAACAGATGAAACAGACAAAGCAAACGCCTTTTTGGGTACAAATAAAGCAACGCACATTGTGAGCAATACAATCATTACATTCATCAAAAACATAAAAGGAGATGTACCGATGAAGTAAACAAACGCGTTTCCCATCGCCTGCCGTCCGCACATTTCAAGATAAAATGTAATAACAACAGAAAGCAGGATTGCCTGAATGACAGTATGCTCTTTTATTTTACAAAAAACAGTCGAAGCTGCTTTGATTGCTTTTGTTTTTGCAAGTTTTTGACACAGCTTCTTTAGTTTTAATATCCAATCTGATAAAGTCTTTTTCAAATTCATCCTTCTCACTTTGGTTTAATTTGTCACATCAACGAGAAATCACTCGCATTTTTCATTATATCATAGTATGCTCCATTTTTCAATCCCTAAATTTTAAATTTATTACCATATTACGAACGACACACCAAAGTTATTCTTTTTTTGCAACAAAAAAAGGAACGATTCCTACGAATCATCCCTTTCCGGAACAGAAAACTATTTCAGTTCTACAGATGCGCCAGCTTCTTCCAGCTTAGCTTTCAGAGCTTCAGCGTCGTCCTTAGCCATTCCTTCTTTCAGAGTGGTAGGAGCTCCATCTACAGCTTCCTTAGCTTCCTTCAGGCCCAGACCTGTAGCTTCACGAACCAGTTTGATTACGTTCAGCTTAGAAGCACCAGCATCCTTCAGAACAACATCAAATTCAGACTTTTCTTCTGCAGCACCGCCAGCAGCACCGCCAGCAGCAGGAGCAGCAGCTACAGCTACAGGAGCAGCAGCGGATACGCCGAATTCTTCTTCCAGAGCTTTTACCAGTTCAGACAGTTCCAGAACGGTTAAGCTTTTTACTTCTTCGATTAAGTTTGTTACTTTTTCACTCATTCTTTGTTACCTCCATTTACAAATTTCATTATGCTGATTTTTGCTCCGCAATTGCGTTCAGAACAATTGCAAGGCCACGCAGATTTGCATTAAGCACATTTGCAAATCCGGAAATCGGAGCATTCAAGCCACCAAGAGCTTTTGCAACCAAAACCTCTCTGGACGGCAATTCCGCTAAAGCCTTAATTTCGTCGAGGCCGATTACCTTCCCGTCAACGAAACCTGTTTTAATTTCAAACACTTCATTTTCTTTAGCGAACTTTGATAAGACCTTCGCAGGAGCAACAGGATCAGTATAGCTCAGAGCCATGGAAGTAGGACCGCTCAAGAAAGGATCCAATTCATTCAAGCCCTGCTGTTCAGCTGCGAATTTTACCAAAGTATTCTTTACAACCTTGTATTCCACACCCGCTTCTCTCAGTTCATTACGGAGCTTTGTATCCTGTTCAACAGTCAAACCTCTGTAATCAACAAAGATACCGGCAGAAGCTTGTTCCAGCTTTTGAGCAATTTCTGCTACCTGTGCTTTCTTTTGTTCCAGTACTTTATCATTTGGCATACGATTGTTCACCTCCTAACAGACGATCATAGTAAGAGCGGAATCCCGTTTTGGCGAACGGAATTCTATATGCCGAACTTTCATCGGCTTCACAAACCGTGTTGGCAATCACGGGATGTAATCAATCAAACAGGGGTTCTTTGCCCATAGACAAAGAACCCCTTAACAATCACTGTTTCGGAACATCTTCCTCGGCAGGATCTTTTAGGTTATGCTTCATGTTGAAGCTCCTGCTGTCTATGGAAAAACATATTCGACTTTAGCATTATACCATTCTTTCCTTCCTTTGTCAAGCTTTTTTTGAAAATTTTTTTAAATTTTATTTTTTCCTTCCCTTTTCTTCTTTTATGCAGTATAATAGAAAAAAAGGAGTGTGACTTATGCAGACAATTTTTATCAATCAAAATGACGCAGACCAGCGGCTGGACAAGTTTTTACAAAAGACCTTTCCGGCGCTGCCTTCCTCTGCTATGTATAAATACATCCGAAAAAAACGAATTAAGGTCAACCATAAGCGTGCGGAAATTTCTACCCGTCTTAAGGAAGGGGACAAAGTTGAATTATACATCGGAGATGATTTTCTCATCCAGCCCTCCAAAGACGAAGCCTACAAAACCTTATCTCCCGACCTTTCCGTGGCATACGAGGATGACCACATTCTGATTATAGAAAAGCCCTTTGGTCTGGTAGTGCATGAGGATGCAAACGAACAGACTCATACCCTGATAAACTATATAAAAGCCTATCTGTACCAAAAAGGAGAGTACCGCCCCCAAGAAGAACATTCCTTTTCCCCTGCTCTCTGTAACCGGATTGACCGGAACACAGGGGGGCTTGTCATTGCTGCAAAAACAGCAGAGGGGCTTCGGGTGATGAATCAAAAAATCAAGGATAAGGAAATCCAAAAGCGGTATCTTTGTATTTTACATGGTACGCCCAATCCAAAAGAAGGAACTTTGCAGGGGTATCTGTACAAGGATTGTGAAAAAAACAAAGTGACTGTCTTTTCCACACCAAAAGAAGGGGCAAAAAATGCAGTCACCAAATATCGTGTATTAGAAGAAAAAGCAAACTACAGTCTTGCAGAAATCACATTGATTACAGGCAGAACCCATCAGATTCGTGCCCACATGGCATCTGTCGGCCATCCCTTATTGGGAGATGTCAAATACGGTGCTCCAAAGCAAAAGAATACCTATCAGGCACTTTATTCTTACCGTTTGCAATTTGACTTTACCACACCTGCGGGTAACCTTGACTACTTAAAGGGCAAAACCGTTGTTGCAAACAAAGCCTTCGCCTCTCTTGGGTGGGAATTATTGTAAAACAATTCTGTATCTAACATAATCCCGCCCCGTTAAACCACATCATAATTTGAAACGGTTCTATGATAAAGAACCAACCAAAGGCTATCACCTTAAAGTCCAGTCTCTTCCAGCTAAGGACCTCTTCAATATAAACCAGCGCAAAAACAAAACTTCCCAGCATATATCTGTGAATGGATGTAATCCCTGTTGCCAAAGGAATCAAGAGCAAAATAATTGCCATAATACATTCCACCCACCGTTTATTTCTAACCATTCTCCAAATCAAAAACAAACCTGCCAGTGCCCAAAGAGCCAATCGAAATTCCATTGCATTGACAGAACGCAATGAAACATACACATTCCTAAAAGGATTCCCTATACTTCTTCCCCAGGCTACCTGAGCCCGCATAAAGGCAAAGGGATCTCCTGTTAAGTTTTTTAAAAACAGCATAAACAAAAACAAGCCCAAAGGCACCAACGCTGTGCCAAGCACCAAACGATGATTTTTGAAAAAATCCGGAATCCAATCTTTCCATGATCTTTTTTGTCGGTTTTCTTGAATAATAAAATGAACGGCTATGGCAAATATTATCATCACTCCGGTATTTCTAGTGGCAGACAACAAAGCTCCTACCACTCCTGCCCATAAATACTTTTTCTGTTCCAAACAATACAGAGCCGCTGTGAGCAACAAAAGATAAAAGGATTCCGTATAAAGACAGGAAAAATAAAAACTATGGGCTCCAAAGCACATGAAAGCAGAAAACACCACCCCCGTCACAGGGCTGTTTCTTGTAAGCAAGATATATCGAAAACCCAAGTATAAAGCCCATGTAAAAGCCATAGTATTCACAAAAAAACCTACTACATTAATATTATGAAATCCCATCTGGCAAAAAGCCTTTACCATCAAAGGCATAAAAGGAAAATAAGCCCAATCCACAGTCCCGTTATAGATTGGGTCAGTCCTGTATCCTTTGTAAATAATACCGGTGTACCAGTCGGCATCATAGTGGCGAAGGGCTTCAAAAAAGGTTTGCTCCGTCCCTGTTTTCAATCGAAAGACTAAATAAATTCCAACCATCATCAGCCTGGATAACACGACCATTCCCAAAACAAAAAGAAAAATATTCCTTTTTTGCTTATCCGACGATCCAAACCATAAATCGATTTTTGACTGTAACCAGTTTCCCATTACTTTTTCTCCTGTAATATCATCTTGCGCACCTTGCACTCCTGCGGAATATTCTCTAACTGAAACATCAGCATTAGATTTCCGTCCGAAATACAGTCTGCCGGAATTAACGTACGGTAAACTTCTTCCTCAGCATAAACAAAAGGCTCCAACTCTGTTTTGTTTGCAAACGCCATTAGGGTTCCCTTCAATTCAGAAATTTCCACCGTTAATTCATAGTCTTTCGGTTGGAGTTCAGAAAAATAGACATAGGCATTGTTATCTGCAAATCCGCACCCGTCTGCCTCAAGGGATTTCCAGCCTTTTCCCCGTCTTTTGACCTGATTTTGGTCATCTTCCAAACGGCAAAAATTAAGTTCCGTTCCCGCCTCATAAGCCAAGCCTCCGTATCCCGGCCAATCCACCAGAGTATGGTCTATATAAAACATCTGGTATTCCACAGGGACCTGAGGATTTATTCCTCTCAGCAAAGTCCAACAGTAAAACCCGATCAGACAAAGACTGATTCCATAACATGTAATTTTTCGAATCATTTTTTCACTTCCCGTGCTTTGCAAGCAACTCTGCCCGAACATCCCACAATTTCTGAGATAAATCCACATAGTATTCATGGGGATTGTCAAACCGCAGCACTTCATCCCACAAGGTTCCTACCTGTTCCTTACAGAATTTCTGAATTTCCTGAACAGATGGACTGTCATACACACATTCTCCCTTTAAGAAAATGGGCTTTAACAATTCCTTTGCATAAAAATTCGTCACCGTTTTCCGTTTCCAGGTATGCTCCGGGTCGAAAATTTCATAAGGCTTGGTATCATCAATGGTTTCGCTAAAATCGGTCACCACATCCGCAATGGCTTTATCGTTTTCCCGTGAGAACAAACGATATACCTTTTTAAAGCCGGGGTTAGTGATTTTTGCAACATTTTCGCTGATTTTAATTTTCGGGATATACGTTCCGTCATCCCCTTCTACCGCTACCAGTTTATAAATTCCGCCGAATACCGGCTCGGAACGGGAGGTAATTAACCGTTCCCCAACACCGAAGGAATCAATTTTTGCTCCCTGTGCCAACAGGGTTTCGATAATTTTTTCATCCAAAGAGTTGGATGCCACAATGGGACAATCGGAGAATCCGTTTTCATCCAGAATTTTTCTGACCTTTTTGGTAAGATAGGTAATGTCGCCGCTGTCAATACGAACACCGCCCGGACGGTAGCCTGCCGGAATCACCACTTCGTTAAACACACGCATAGCATTGGGAAGCCCTGATTTTAATACATTATACGTATCAATCAGCAAGGTACAGCTCT
>JAZURC010000052.1:0-3392 GCA_045606005.1 Clostridia bacterium | reverse complement strand
CAGTAACACCTTTTTGCCTTCATTTTTCAGCATTGCTGCAATTTTACCGATAGAGGTGGTTTTTCCCACACCGTTAACACCGATCACCAAAATCACTGCAGGTGTTTTGGAAAGTTCCAGTTCACAGGAGGATTCCGACATCATATCAGAAATAATGGATTTTAATTCTTCCTTTAATTCCTCTGCCTCCCGAAGCACTTTTTCCTTACAAGCACTGCGAAGTCGTTCGATAATTTCCATAGAAGCGTTCACACCTACATCGGCTGTAATCAGCGCTTCTTCCAATTCTTCAAATAAATCTTCATCTATTTTACGGAAGGATTTAAACACTTCTTCCACTTTTTCCGAAAAATTGTTTCTGGTTTTTGATAATTTGTCTTTTAATCCTGCAAAAAAAGCCATAACAGTTCTCCTTATTTTTTATTATTAAATTCGTCCAGTTCATCCATATCAAGCATAATCATACGGGAAATTCCCTTTTTCTCCATAGTGATACCGTACAGTCTGTCTGCCGCTTCCATGGTACCACGGCGGTGGGTAACAACTATGAATTGGGTTTTGTCATTAAATGCACGCAAATAGTTCGCAAAACGATATACATTGACATCATCCAGTGCTGCCTCAATTTCATCGAAAATACAAAAAGGTGCAGGTCTTGTTTTAATAATAGCAAACAAGATAGCAATGGCACACATGGCCTTTTCTCCACCGGACAATAGCATCATGTTCTGCAACTTTTTCCCCGGCGGCTGTACTTCAATTTCAACACCGCTTTCCAATACATTGTCAGGGTCGGACAAATACAGTTTTGCCTGTCCTCCGCCGAATAACTGCTGGAAGGTTTCTGAGAAATATTCGTTAATCAGGCTAAACTGCTGAGAGAAAATAGTTTTCATCAGCTCTTGCATCTCTTTAATGATCTTTTCCAGAGATTGCTTTGCTTCCAGCAAATCATCCCGCTGACCACTTAAGAAGGTAAACCGTTCCTTCACCTGCTTAAATTCTTCAATGGCATCAATGTTAATATGTCCTAATCCTGCAATTTCCTTCTTCAGACCACTGATTTCCTTTTGTGCTTTTGAAATGCTTTCCAGCTCAATTTTATATTCCATAGCAGTAGTGTGGGTCAGTCCGTAATCCTCCCACAAGCGATTGATGATTGCATCAATTTCAAATTCCGCTTTTGATTTTTTGTTTTCAATTCTGCCGTATTCCTGTTGAAGCAACAGCATTTGCTCACGGCTTTCTCTTGCCTGCTCCTGTTTTTGGGTAATGGCGGTTGTATCCCCCTGTTTTCCCTGTTCAAGCTCTGTGATTTTGCCCCGCTTTTCATCAATTTCTTCTGTCAAATCCCGAATCTGATGCTGTTTAAATTCAATGTCAGATGCCAACTGTTCATTTTTTTCTTTTGCAGCCTCTATCTGACGGCGACGATGCTCCCATTCATTTTTGTCAAAGCGGATTCTACTGCCAAGAGAATTCATCTGCTCCTTGCAAAGCTCTGCATTTTTTTCCTGATCCAGTAAATCCATCCGACTTTGTGTTATCTGACCTGACAGCGTTTCTCTTGTGGAAACTGCAGCCTCAAAGATTTCTTGTGCACGGGCAACATCCTGTTCCAAAGCAGTACTGCCTGCCTGAATTTCTTCCAGTCTTGCCCGTTTTTGTTCTGTTTGTTCTTTTATTTCTGCCACTCTTTGAAGAACCTGTTTACGACTTTCTTCCAACTCATCCATACCACGCTGCTCCGCCTGGCATAGCTCCTTCAGATGCTTTTCCTCTGCCGCATAAGAAATGAGTTGTCCATGTAGCTCTTGTTCTTCATGAATCAGACGGTTTTGCTCAAGCTCAAAATTCTGTAATTCCAACCGCAGCTGTTCCAATTTCTCTTGAGCATCTTTTCTTGTTTGTTCCAGTTGTTCTGTTTCCCTGGTGAGCTGACGGATGTCATTTGCACGGGACAGAATTCCCGCCTGTTTATTGGTAAATCCTCCTGACATGGAGCCGCCTACATTACACAAGTCCCCTTCTAACGTCACAATTCTGAATTTATGATGAAATTCTCTTGCCATGGAAACGGCATGGTCCAAGGTATCTGCAACAACAGTTGCTCCCAACAAAGAGGAAAGAATCCCGTCATATTTTTTATCCGCCTTGACAAGCTCTGAGGCAATCCCTAAAAAACCCTTGGATTTAGAAGGGTCAAAGCCAAACTCCCTTGCCTTTACGGAAGAAACGGGAAGGAAGGTGACACGACCCAGCTTATGCTCTTTTAAATAAGCGATTGCCTTTTTGGCATCCTCCTCCGTTTCGGTTACAATATTTTGAAGGGCTTGTCCCAAAGCAGTTTCCACTGCTGTCACATACTCCCCTTCAACCGTAATCAGCTGAGAGAGAGAACCGTGAAGCTTTAATTGTTTCAACGCACCATCTTTATTTTGAAGGATGCTTTTTACGCCTTTCTGATAACCTTCAAACTCCCGCTCCATATCTGTAAGCATTTTGATTCTGTCCTGTTTAAAACGCAACGAAGCTTCCCGACTTTGCTGTTCCTCGGATAGCTTTTGAACCTGATTGTTTTTCTTTTCAAGTTCCTGTTTTGCACCGGCTAACTGCTCTGAAAGCGTTTCCTTACGGGAAAGACATTCCTTTGCCTTTTCTTCTGTTTCTTCGGCTTTTTTAGTAAACTCCTTTGCATCTTTCTTTTTCTGCTCCAAGGAAACTGCCAATTCATCCAAACGGCTTTGATAGGTTTGCTCCAATGCGTCCACATGAGAAAGAGCGGCTTTTAGTTCGCCCAGTTCTGCCGTCACCCCTACCAAGTCCTCATTTTTTTCTTTTAACAACCCTTCAGCTTGTCTTACCTGTTGTTCTGCTTTTCCGAATTCAAGCAAATGTGCATCCACGTTTCGTTTCGTCTGCTCCATCTGCACTTCAATCAGCTTTAATTCCTCTTCCTTTTCCGACTTTTTTCGGCTGTTTTCTGCCACAGAAGCTTCAAACTGCTTTTGCTCCTCGCCAAGACGTTCCATAGAGGTCTGATTCTGGCTAATGGTATCCTTAAAAATGGTTATTTCGCTTAAATGCTGTTGAATCCGTCCTTCCTCTGCAGAAATTTTCTCACGCAAACCTGCAATCTTTTCATCCGTTTCTGCATTGCCGCGGTACAACTGATCCACTTCTTTTTCTAAAGTTTCCATCAACTGACGGGCATCCATCATCTGACTGTTTACTGCAGAAATACTCTGTTCGATTTCAGACAGTGTTTTTTTAAATTTTGCAATATTTTCAATGGAAACGCTGACCTCCAACTGCTTTAACTGTTCCCGCAACAGCAAATATTTCTTTGCCGTTTCCGATTGACGCTCCAAGGGACCGAGCCTGTCCTCAAG
>JAZURC010000051.1:0-4562 GCA_045606005.1 Clostridia bacterium | reverse complement strand
AATACCTGACTCTTCTTTGTGGGAATGGTAGTGTTTCTTTCAATCAGCTTTGTAAACACTCCGCCGTAGGTTTCAATTCCCAAAGAAAGAGGTGCAACATCCAACAGCAAAAGACCTGTTACATCGCCAACCAAAACACCTGCCTGCAATGCTGCACCCACTGCAACACATTCATCAGGATTGATGCCCTTATGAGGTTCTTTTCCTGTTAATTTCTTGACTGCTTCCACAACGGCGGGAATTCTTGTGGAACCCCCTACCAAGATAACCTTATCCACCTGATCGGCAGTAAGTCCCGCGTCGGACAGAGCCCGTCTTGCAGGGTCAATGGTAGCCGCTACTAAATCAGCAGTCATTTCATCAAATTTTGCACGGGTTAAGGTGATGTCCAAATGCTTGGGACCTGTTGCATCTGCAGAAATGAAGGGCAGGTTAATGTTGGTAGAAGTCACACCGGACAGTTCAATCTTTGCCTTTTCTGCCGCTTCCTTCAAACGCTGATATGCCATTTTATCCTGCTTTAAGTCAATGCCGTTTTCCTTTTTGAATTCAGATGCCAGAAAATCGATAATCTTGTTATCAAAATCATCGCCGCCCAGACGATTGTTACCGCTGGTTGCCAGTACTTCAAAAACATCATCTGCAATTTCCAAAATGGAAACGTCGAAGGTACCGCCGCCTAAGTCATATACCATAATTTTCTGGTCTTCGTCCTTATCCAAGCCGTAAGCAAGGGCTGCTGCAGTAGGCTCGTTGATAATACGAAGTACTTCCAAGCCTGCAATTTTTCCTGCGTCCTTGGTCGCCTGACGCTGTGCGTCACTAAAATATGCAGGAACGGTGATAACTGCCTGAGAAACGGTTTCTCCTAAGTAGCTTTCTGCATCTGCCTTCAGCTTTTGCAGAACCATTGCGGAAATTTCCTGAGGAGTGTACTTCTTATCGTCGATTGCAACAGTATAATCAGTACCCATTTCACGCTTGATAGACATGATGGTTCTGTCAGGATTGGTGATTGCCTGACGCTTTGCCACCTGACCTACCAGTCTTTCTCCGCCTTTGGAGAATGCCACAACAGAAGGGGTGGTTCTGGCTCCTTCCGGATTTGCAATAACGGTAGGCTCGCCGCCTTCGATTACTGCTACGCAAGAGTTTGTTGTTCCTAAATCAATTCCAATAATTTTTGCCATTGTTATTTCCTCCTAACTTAATTTGCAACTTTTACAACACAGTGACGGATGACCCGTTCACCGATACGATAGCCTTTTGAAAATACTTCAGCTACCATGTTTTCACCTAAATTTTCATCCTCCACATGCATCACCGCATTATGAAGATTGGGGTCAAATTCCTGACCCTCTGCCACAATTTCCTCCACACCTAAGGTTGCCATAATTTCCTCAAACTGCTTTAGCACCAGCTCTACTCCCTGGGTATCAACCCCATCTTGAGCTGCCAGACTTTCCTTTGCTCTGTGAAGATTGTCAATCACGGGTAAAAAGCTTTCTACCGAATCTGCAATACATTCCTTCCGCAATGCTTCCTTTTCCTTTGCAGTGCGTTTCCGATAGTTATCATACTCTGCCAAAGTACGAAGGAGCTGATCCTTGCACTCTGCCAGTTCATCCCGTTCTTCGGTTTTTTCTTCTAAAACCTCTTCCTTTACTTCCTCTTTTACTTCCTGCTGTTCGACAGTTTCCTTCTTTTTTGCCATTTATTCATCACTCCTTACAAAGGGACGGAAAAACGATCCGCCCGAACGCAGAATCAACTGATTGTCCTCTGCGTTGACGGTTTTGCAAATCATTCTGTCCAAATGCTTTATCAAATAATCCATCAGGCCCACCGACCTGCTGTAATCCATACGACTAGGTCCGATTAACCCGATCATCCCCGATACCGTTCTTTGGGGCAAATACCGTGCCAACACCAAACCGCAGTCGCTCATTTCGGGAATCCCGATTTCAGAACCGATAATCATCTGGGTTCCTGCCTGCTCCCCTGCTGTCAGAAACAACTGCTGTACCTTTGCCGAATCATCCAGAAAATCATACAATGCCTTTGCCCGTTCAATGTCCGCAAACTCGGGACAGGTGAACAAATTAGACACACCGTACAAATAAACGGATACCTCTGTCATTTCCTCAATGGCACCCACGATTAACCTGAGTACCTTAGCAATCAACTCAGGATTGGATTCAAACAGACACATCATCCGAATAAAGCTTTGCTCGTCAATATACTCCATTCTCATGTTGGCAAATTCGCGGTTTAACATTTTTGACACCTGTTCTGCCAACTCCCTGTCAATAGGAAATTCCAAACGAATATGGTGATGCTTTACCACATCATGATCTGCAAACACAATCAGCACCAGATTCAATCCGTCTAACCGAATCAACTGAATCTGCTTAATCTTGCTTTTGGAAAGACGGGGGGAAGCTGAAATGGCAGCATATCCCGTCAGATAAGCCAGACATTCCGTTACCTCACGAATGGTTTTCTCCCAATGGGGCATTCCCCGCTGAATTGCATTTTGCAGTGCTATCATATCCTCCGCTTCGGGACGACGCCGCTCCATTAACCAATCTAAGTAAGCACGGTAACCGTTTTGAGTAGGCACTCTGCCTGCAGAGGTATGGGGCTGAAACAAATACTCCGCCCGTTCCAGCTCCGCCATATCGTTACGGATGGTAGCGGAGGAAACATTGCTGAAATATTCTTTTACAATGGCGGCTGAGCCAACCGGCTCTGCTGTTCGGATATACTCTTCCACCACAGCCCGCAGAATCTGTTTTTTTCGTTCTGCCGGATTCATGATTCTCACCGCTTTTTCTCAAATTAGCACTCTCTTGTTCCGAGTGCTAATTTAAAAATACCATGAATTTGTTATTTTGTCAAGGGGTTTTTGCAAATTTCTTGAAAAATTTTCATTTTTCCTTTAAAATGGAGAAATCAATCCCCACAAAACAAAAAATGCGTGATTTCTCACGCATTCAGACCGCTGACAAAAGCTATAGTATCTCTGAAACATCTTTTATGTAACGAAACACAGAGGTATCATAAGTACAAACCCCGATTCTCACCTCATCAATTTCCAAATACTCTGTAACAGGGGGCGGAGTTTCCTGCCCCTTCCATGTGCCAAAATATTTCACGCACGATTCCTTTTGTACCCAAAGTCTTGTAAACTCTCTTTTTTGCTCCTCTCCCGTCAATCGGCTCAAACGGTGGGCATCCTGCTTTGCAAAGCACCGTGCGGCAACACGGGGAGAATAATCTGAAATCACCTGTACATCTGCGCCCACAGTTTCATCACTCAATGCGCAAATCGCCCAATCCCCTGAATGGGACAGGTTAAAATACAAATCAGAACGATTGGCGAAGATCGGTTTCCCAAAGGAATCTTTCGTATATTCCATGTCCTTTTCAGCCAGCCCTCTTTCACGAAGCAAAAAATCCAGCAAAACTCCTGCCGCAAGACGCTGATACTTGGCTTGCGGACTTTTTGCCTGATTGACCTTTTTCTGACGGTAACAGGACAGCCGTCCCATACCCTCCAAAAACAATTCGTGTTCGGAAAAGCAACTGCAATTTACAATATTCACCTCTGTCATATTTCTCACTCCCCTATTACCATTTCGACTTTTCCCCAAAAATTCCTTTGTTTCTTTACAAATATGGAGGAATGTATTGTTTTTTTGAAAAAAGTCTGATATAATAGTATTACTCTGTCCGTTTGGGACAGGGCAGAAAGGAACCGAAGCCATGAAGGAAAAAATTTATGAAATACCGGTCAACGAAGCCTTTGACCAGGATTGTGAATGTCCTGTCTGTGTACTGGAACGGGATTTGGAAAAAAACACGGTAGAATTCGTGTTGGGCCCTGCCATGATGGAGCCTGATTTTCGGATTCAGACCAACAAACAAGGGTTTTGTGCTCATCACTATCGCTTGCTGTTTGAAGCGCAAAACAAACTGCCCCTGGCTTTGATACTGGACACTCATATTGATGCTGTCAATGAAATTTTAAACAAAACCCCTCTTCTCTCCAAGGCACCGCAAACAGAAGCAATTAAAAAAGAACTGGAGCAGACAGAAAATTCCTGTGCCGCCTGCGATAAAATTGAATTTGTCATGGAAAAGTACATGGATGTTATTTTCTATATGTGGAAGAAAAATCCTGAATTTGCAGAGAAATTTAACAACTGCAAGGGGTTTTGCCTGCCCCATTTTAACCGTCTGTTAAAAGAATCCACAAACTATTTATCAAAAAAAGAAGCTACTGTATTTTGCAATAGCACAATAGAAATCCAAAAAAGAGAAATGGCAAGAATCAAAGAGGAAATCCATTGGTTTACCCAAAAATTTGACTATAAAAACGAGTCCTTACCTTGGGGGAATTCCAAGGATGCTCCCATCAGAACAGTAGAAAAACTACGGGGATTTTTAGATTGATAAATTTTTCTTGCAAAAGAGAAAAAAATGGTGTATAATAGAATTATAAACATTCCGGCTTGCCCTTACCGGAAGAAATGTTTTAATTTAACGGGCAGAAAGAG